>NZ_MUFJ01000016.1:0-75702 GCF_001996245.1 Salinivibrio sp. MA607
AGAGTAGGACATCGCCAGGCTCTCATTGCTTATCTTGTTGATAGCTCGATGCTTTTGATATCTGCGATGCTCATGTATTGGCATACACTGCGCGTCTCGATTCAAAATCCTCATCGCATCAAACAAGATAATCTAATTAGCGCTTAGTATTAGGCCTTAGTTAGCAAAAATTTAAGCATCAAAGCAATTAAGTGTAAGACTTTGATGAAAAAGAATTGGTGCGGAGTGGTAGTTCAGTTGGTTAGAATACCGGCCTGTCACGCCGGGGGTCGCGGGTTCGAGTCCCGTCCACTCCGCCACTACTTATAGGGGTATAGCTCCAACTGGCAGAGCAGCGGATTCCAAATCCGCGTGTTGGGGGTTCGAATCCCTCTACCCCTGCCACCTAAAAAGCACCGACTTATGTCGGTGCTTTTTTTTATACAAGTATCACTCGATACACTGGCTTATTGGTGATTTTTTGTGTTTATGAGTAAGAACACTTATTAGTCGTTTTTGGCGACGAATTGGCTTGGCCCAGTCGTATTAGGCTGATGACTAAAACAGAGTTCATAAGTGAAGGCGGTGGTATGCTTGGTGTCTTCTCCGCTTGTATGTTTATATTCCACTTCAACAATCACTCGTTGGTAGCCCGCGCCTTCAAATTGATCGATCTGCGCTAATCTCGTTGAAAGATCGTCAGCTTTAAATAACCAGCCTTTTACTCTGTCCTTTGCGTTATCACTTAACTCGATCCCTGGGTGCCCTGCTGCCGATCCCCAGCCACGGTCGGTGCGTATTGCTTGTATGCTGGCTTTGTGCCAGCTCCCTTTCATATCAGCGAGCAGGTGGTGGTTCTCTTCGTCTGGACAACGAGTACCGTAAACAAATAGATTATTGAGCATAGGCGTCGCTCCATGAATACACCTTGTTATCATTGCTTTTCTATCCTATCTCTGACATCAAGTGTGCGGCAAGTGATAAGGTGTGTTTATCACTTGTATTTAGGCATTAACGATCGCAAAATCGGCGCCCGATGTAGGGGCAACCTATACTTTCAGTGGTGAGCTTTATGGTGGTAATTAAGTAATGAAACGACGTATTGGCAAGGTAGTGGCCTGGGGAAGCGCCATTTTAGTCCCAACGGCCATAGTGGGTGTCAATGGTTACTTTACTGTCCCCGATGGGTCACAGTTACACACTGTCTCTGGTATTTATCGCCAATGTGTTGATTATACCCATTCATTACCGCTGGATGAACAAGGCCATTTCTCTTTGCTGGTTTGGAACATTTACAAACAGCAGCGGCCACAATGGGATACAGCATTGACGCAGTATCGAGATCCGCATCGTCTTATGCTATTACAGGAAGCGAGTTTTGGCCCTCAACTCGCGCGCTGGATTACACAGTCATCACTTCATTATGATCAAGCCTATGCGTTTGCGATGCAAGATGCGGTCGCTGGGGTTATGAATCTTTCTCAGGTTAATCCTCTCCATAGCTGCGCTTATACAGCGGTAGAGCCCTATTTACGCTTGCCCAAAAGTGCACTGTACAGTGAGTATCAGCTTTCCAATGGTCAGCGACTGGCTGTGGTCAATATTCATAGCATTAACTTCACTTACGCGATGGCGGCTTATAAAAAGCAATTAGCAGCGCTTGAGCAAGCCTTGTTACGTGTTGATGGACCGATTATCTTGGCAGGGGATTTTAATACGTGGTCGCAACGGCGATTAGAAGCAGTCAGAGCGATGGTGTCGCGTTTGTCTTTACAAGAAATGCATTTTCAACCGGACCAGCGGATGACTAAGTTTGGGCTGCCGTTGGATCATATATTCTATCGCGGATTGACCGTGGAGCAGGCCAGTGCGATTGATAATGGTGCCTCCGATCATGCGGCGATGGAGGCACAACTTAAGGTGCTAGGGTGAGCGCTCGTCGCGTGTGATGCATTAACCCATAGCTGTAATGGATTAACTCACAGCAATGATGATCGCCCAGCCACCGAAAACAGCTACCCAGGGGAGAGTGGCGACAACAATGGCTTTACCTTGATTTAATGGTGTCCAGGTACCAATAGCGGTAATACTGAGGACCCAGTACCATGGTAGGAGCAAGGGTAAACTGGCTGCCCAGGCTGTCCAGGGTGATGTCAGCGGTAGCTTGAGCAGGCCATTCAGACTATTGAGATCAGCATGAGCCGGAAGGATAAAGCTCGGTGCGAGTGTCATATTGGTATAGCTTGCTAAATCACCAATGACTGCCGGCAGGAAAATAAAGCAGGATGCCGCTAACCAGTGACGATAGCCAAAGTTAGGTGCCTCTTGCTTGGTGGATAACCGGAACCAAAGGGCTAAGGCAAAAATTGCCGCGGCACGACCAAACCAATCTCCCAATACTTCAGAGGCTAGGAGTGTTTCTCGTTGTAACCACTTTTCCGCTTCTGCTTGAGGCATGGACAGCTGTTGAGCCAGTGCTTGCTGAAGGGTTGATACATCCGTGTGATCAAAATAAGCACTCCAAAACGCAATCGCGCTCAAGCACATTAGTAAATAAGCAACCCAGCCCCACGCTGGTCGTTGACTTAGTGCGGCGAAACACGCACTTGGTCGGAGTACGGTGTCACGTAAGGCATAAAATGGATTGGTTGAGGCTTGCATCATGAGCCACTACTCCGTGAAATATCAATATGAAGTGTCAACTGTTGTCCCGGTTGGATATATGCGTTCTGGCGCAGTTGGTTCCATTTGATTAAATCTGACACGGATACCTTATATCGATGTGCAATCGTGCTCAGTGAATCACCTTGGCGAATACGGTAGGTGATTGTGCGAATACGTTGTGCATTGTTTTCTTTATCCCACACAACGAGCTGTTGACCAATGCTTAAGGTGTCGCGAGGACTCATGCCGTTCCACTTCGCGAGTTGGCGATAATCCACGTCATAACGACGCGCAATCGTCCAAAAACTATCTCCCTGACGTACTGTGTGAGTACGCTTATAACCATCACGCTCGGCAGCCTGCAAGGCGGCCAACCGTTGAGGAGCACTTAGCGTGTATTGAGACTCATCTTTGAGCGATACCGGGATCATTAAGCGTTGACCCACACGAATGCGTGATGAGCGTAACTGATTCGCGCGTTTGAGTACTTTTACCGTGGTATTATACTGGTCTGCTATCTCACTTAGGCTATCGCCCGACTTAACCGCATAGCGTTCGACACGAAGTCCCTGATTCTTATTTTTCGCGAGCTCGGTATTGAAGCGCGCCACCTTATCATTCGGCAGTAAAAGGTGAGTTGGGCCCGATGGAGACGTTGCCCAGTGGTTATAGGCTGGATTAAGGCTTTGCAGTTCTGACACAGTCAAACCCGCATAGTTAGCTGCTAACGCGAGATCCATTTGCATACCCGGATCGACCATGGTTAACACTGGTTGGTTAGGGATTTCAGGGAGATCTAAACCGTATTTGTTTTTATTGCGCAGCACGTCACCCAGTGCGATGAGTTTGGGCACATAACTGCTGGTCTCTTTAGGAAGATCAAGGTGCCAGAAATCGGTCGGTTTTCCGCGCTGCTCGTTACGTCGGATCGCTCTTGATACGCGCCCTTCGCCGGAATTGTACGCCGCGATTGCGTGTAACCAGTTGCCATCAAACATGCCGTGCAAGTACTCGAGGTAATCAAGTGCGGCATCGGTTGATTGGGCCACATCACGTCGGCCGTCATACCACCAGTTTTGTTCTAAGCCAAAGCGTCGCCCCGTAGCAGGAACAAACTGCCATAAGCCCGCGGCTCTACCATGAGAATAGGCAAACTGATCAAACGAGCTTTCAACAACAGGCAGCAGTGCCAGCTCGAGTGGCATATTACGAGCTTCTACTTTTTCAACAATAAGGTGTAAAAAGGGCGTCGCGCGCTCAGTCACGGTTGCGAGGTGATTAGGGTAGTTTAAATACCAATTTCGATACCGCCTCACCGATGCATTATTTGGGACAGGCAAGGAGAGTTGCATACTGATCCGCTGCCAAACATCCTCTTGTTTTTGCGGTGAGAGTACCGTGGGTTGGTTAGGTACCGCTTTCTCTGGTGTTACTGCGGTCTCTGTGGGCGCAGATGAAGCCTTCTGGCCCGCAATAGGAGGCGCTTTGTGGGCGGTATCCGTGTCTTGAGTGTCACCCGTTGACTGACAGCCGCTCAGCAACAGTGTGCTCAATAAAACTAAACGGTACTTCATGGCATAAAAACCTTCGTCCAAAATAGCCGATGATGATAGGGGCTGGTCTCACTGATGACAAGAGACTCAGCTCAAAATTCGTCCTTCCACTGACGTAACGCGCGGAAAACTTCTAATTCAGTGTTATTTTGCGCACGCCCGCTGACCGCTTGAATTACGCTTGGCTCATGAATGCGCAAAAACGGATTGATACGTTTTTCGCGTCCAATGGTGCTCGGTAGTGTTTGTTTTTCCTGAGCGCGTAATCGGTTGACTTCTTCGCGATACAAATGGAGATCATCGTTTTCAGGTTCGACAGTGAGTGCGAAGGCAACATTGGCAGCGGTATACTCGTGGGCGCAATAGACCTCTGTTTCAATCGGCAAGGAGGCTAGCTTCTTAAGCGAATTTAGCGCTTGTGCTGCGGTGCCCCCAAGCAAGCGGCCACAGCCAGCAGAGAATAGCGCATCACCACAAAACAGCTTCCCATCGCCAACAAAAGCGATGTGATCATCAGTATGTCCTTCAACTCCGACCACTAAAAATCGATGATCGAAAACATCAATCTGATCGCCATCTCCCACTGCCATACTTAAGCGCGGGATAGGTTTGATCTCCGGTCCGATAACTTGGGCGCTGGGTGCGAAACGGACAAGCTCCTCAATACCATTCGTATGATCCCAGTGGTGATGTGTGATAAGAATACAAGACAGTGTCAACGTATTTGCTTTGAGATAGTCAATAACCTGACTTGCTTCACCGGGATCGACCACGGCGCATCGATTATCTTCACTAATAATGAGCCATATGTAATTATCGTTAAATGCAGGTATGCTTTTGACGTGAAGCATTGGGTTCTCCAGCGATAGAATGAGCCTTAATAATGAAACCAGCGCGCATTGAACATCAGTTTGACTATCCCTATACATGGGACCAGATTGCCTACGGTGATTGGGCGCGCACCCAATTGCAAACTCGGCTGGATGAGTGCCTGCCTACTTTATTCGGCTACCATTTGCTTAAATTAGGTGGATTAAGCTGCGAGCTAGTTAGTAAACAGTGTAACATTCAACACCAAGTCTGTGTCGATAAACACAATCCGATGCGTAACCTCACGGCTGCCCACTATGCCTTACCGTTTATCCAAAAGTCCTTTGATGTCTGTTTACTCGCACACCAACTTGATTATAGCGACGACCCGCACCGATTACTAAGAGAGGTCGATCGCGTGATGATTGACGATGGTTGTTTGATTCTTTCTGGCGTTAATCCAACCAGTCTCCTGGGGATGAAAAAGCTGATTAGAGGTCGACATCAGCGCCTACCTTGGGGAGGACGAATGTTTTCACCGCTGCGCGTCAAAGATTGGTTAAGTGTCATGAACTATGAAATCATTACCGCACATCAAATGGGTCTATGGCCAACACAACGCCCCAACGCTCGCCATGCGTGGGTTGAAAGTAGCGCCAGTATGATAACGCCCGCGTTAGGATCTATTTATCTTATTATGGCGCGAAAACGCAGTTATCCACTTAAACCGATTAAGCCCCGTTGGAAACTAAAGCAAGCGGTATCGCCGCTAGGGGGAGTTGTACCTAACGGCGGTTAGCGCACCATGCTTTTATGCAGGAGGCTGATAGCCTTCGTCTGTTTCGGTTGGTTGGTTAGCGGCTTGACGCGCGAGCTCATCACAACGTTCATTTTCAGGGTGACCGGCGTGGCCTTTTACCCAGTTCCACGTGATCTGGTGGTTGGCTGCCACCTGATCTAATTGCTGCCACAGGTCGGCATTTTTAACCGGCTTCTTATCCGCCGTTTTCCACTGGCGCTTTTTCCAGTTATGGATCCACTGGGTAATTCCTTGGCGAACGTATTGGCTGTCCGTGGTCAGAACCACTTCGCAGGAATCTTTTAACGCTTGTAACCCGACAATCGCGGCCATCAACTCCATGCGGTTGTTGGTGGTGAGGGTAAACCCAGCACTCAGCGTTTTTTCATGCTGCTTATAGCGCATTACCACACCATACCCCCCAGGACCTGGGTTACCGAGGCATGAACCATCTGTGAAAATTTCTACCTGCTTGGTCATCTTTGATACTATAGGCTATTCATCTGAGCCAAGTTTGACACAGTTATTGCCATGAAAGCGAATTACGATCGTCTCATCGTGTTAGATACCGAAACCACAGGTATGAACCGCGAAGGTGGGCCTCACTACCGAGGTCACAATATTATAGAAATCGGTGCCGTTGAGATTATCAATCGCAAACTCACCGGTCGGCACTTTCATGCCTATATCAAACCCACGCGCGCGATCGACCCTGAAGCGATTTCAGTGCATGGTATTACTGATGCATTTTTAGCAGATAAGCCTGCCTATACGCACGTGCATCAGGCCTTCGTCGACTTTATTCAAGGTGCTGAGTTGATTGCTCATAATGCGCCCTTTGATGTGGGGTTTATGGACCATGAGTTTAAAAACCTCGGGGTATCGGTGCGAACCAATGAGATTTGCACAGTCACAGATACCTTGGCAATGGCGAAGAAAATCTTCCCAGGCAAACGTAATAACTTGGATGTATTGTGTGATCGCTATGGCATTGATAACTCAAGGCGCACATTACACGGGGCTTTACTGGATGCGGAGATACTAGCTGACGTCTATCTGTTAATGACGGGTGGACAAACAGATTTATCCTTTAATGCAGGGACCGACACTGATAATGCAAGCCCAATGGCGCCGAGAACGGTTAAGCGTCAGAAATCGCTAAAGGTCATCCCTGCATCGGCCGATGAAATGAGTGCGCATGAAGCGCGGTTAGACTTTATTGAACAAAACGGCAGCTGTCTTTGGCGGCAGTAGGAGCAGGCATGAGAAAGCGGTGGTGGGCAGTTTGTTTTTGTTTCCCTTTATTGGCACACGCCAACGAGCAAGAAATCCGGCTGCTGGAAAACCGCTTTCGCGTTGACCCCACGATTGAGCGTGCTGCGTTTGTCATTTATCGAGAAAAACCCAGCATGCCCGTGGTCTTGGTTCGGCCTGACGGAAGCAAATATTATGCATGGCGGCATCCCGATAATGTCTCTTGGCATCAAGAGGCTGATATGGACATTGTATCGATTAGCGGTCCGATGCCCGGGCCGTGGCAAGCCATTGGTCGCGTTAGCCCTGATAACAAAGTGAAAGTGCTGAGCGACTTGCGCATGAAAGTGGAAGATTTGCCCAGTCGGCTTTATCAAGGTGAAGCGATTAAATTCACCGCACGATTAATGTTAGGTGATGACCCCCTTAATCTGCGAGACTTTATTCGGCGTGTGGATCTCACCGTTAGTTTTTCTGAGTTTGTTGACGATCCTGCCTCGCTTAATCCTGACCAACGTCCTCAGCCAAAATCACTCGGCCAGTTTAGTGATGATGGAACAGGGCTGGATGAAGCGCCTAATGATGGGATCTTTACTGTTTCGCTTCCTATTGATGTGATGCCAGGTAAGTATCGAGCACGTGTGACATCGGGAAATGGGATCTTCTTTCGTACCCTTGAGCAAGAAGTCCTCGTTTACCCGACGCCACTCATGGCGACTTTTAAGCAAAGCCAAATAGATGATGAGCCGCATCAGTTAACTATCCAAATGGAACAAGCTAGCATTGAGCCCGGCAGCGTGTCTGTTCATGCCAAGTTTACTGATACCGAAGGCAAGACAACGGTTTATCAAAAAAATAGTGAGGAAAAGTCAGAGACACTCTCGCTCGATATTCCTTATGCGAGTACGCCTGGGCAATATAAATGGCGCTCAACTCTATACGCGACAGACCAATTGTCGGGTCGCTCCCTGGTTTTCCCCTTACCAGAGCAAACTTTTGCTGTTACAGATTACGAAGCGCTAGAACAAGCTGAAGCAGAGCGCGAAGCGCGTGAGCAGGCAATGATGGAGGCCGCCGAGGCACGGAGACGAGAAAGAGAGCAGGCTGAAGCACGTACAACGTCTCTCATTATTATTGGCTTAGGTAATTTGCTTGTCATCTTGATTGGCGCCGCAACCTGGTTTGTGCTGAAAAAGCGTAAAGCACGAAAATTAGCTGAAGCCGCGCAAGAGCTTGAAGCTCCGCCACCCGATAAAGACGCGGAGTCAAAGGAGGCAAGTGAAGAGACGGATGAGCTGGATATCGATGGATCGAATAAAAATGTTTAACCGTGGCGAATGATAAAATTTAGCCGTGGTTAAGGATAAAAAAAGAGAGGGAAATCCCTCTCTTTTAGCGGTGCGCTCAAAATACAGTGCGGTTATGCCGCATTATGCATCTTGTTTTCTTTGACTGACGCGGCAGGTAACTCTGCAGGATCAAAGTCATCGACATTGATTGTTTCGAGTCGACCTTGCTCGGCTTCTCGCAGCAAGTCGGCTTCTTGCTCGGAAATGACGCCAGCGTGTAACCCTTTATCGGCTACTTGATCCAGGAACATGAACGGCAACTTCTCGCCAAGACCGTCACAGACCTTCTTATGGATAGGCTCAGCCTTGAGGATGTCATGCAACGCTTTCTCGATATTGCCGATCGCATTGCCTGGCTCAAAGAATTGACCACGACCAATCCGGTCACGCGTCGCACTAGGTGATTGTAAAATCACTGCCAATTTACCATCCAGACGATCACCCGGCTGGCGGCGTCCTCTACCAAGAGGGAACACCAAGGCTCTTACTAACCCGGCAATCACACGATTCGGGAAGTTTGCGAGGAAACCATCCAATGCTTGCTCTGTTTGGTACATCGCGTCTTGCATGCCCCAATGAACCAAAGGAAGATCCTCGGTCTGGTAGCCTTCGTCAGCGTAACGCTTCATGGTCGCGGATGCTAAGTAGAGCTGGCTAAGCACATCCCCCAAGCGCGCCGATAAGCGCTCTTTACGTTTCAGGTTACCGCCCAATACCGCCATAGAGACATCAGCAAGCAGTGCCAGCGCAGAGCTGTAGCGATTCATCTGCTGGTAGTAACGACGTGTCGCGTCTTTGCGTGGTGCTTTCGAGAAACGTCCATCGGTTAAACCAAGCCAAAGGGTGCGAGCAACATTGCTAAATACAAAGCCGACGTGACCGAACAGTGCTTTGTCAAATGCTGCAAGTGCCGCTTGCTGATCGCTATTCTCGCTCGCACGAATCTCATCTAAGACAAATGGGTGACAACGAATCGCCCCCTGGCCAAAGATAATCATTGAGCGGGTCAGAATATTCGCACCTTCCACGGTGATAGCAATCGGTGAGCCCTGGTAATTCCGGCCCAAATAGTTTTTCGGCCCTAAACAGATGCCTTTACCACCAATAACATCCATCGCATCAATGACGCTCTGCTGGCTACGGTGAGTACAGTGATATTTGACGATTGCCGAGATAACAGAGGGTTTTTCGCCTGCATCAATCCCTGTCACGGTCAACGCACTCGCGGCATCCATAACATAGGCATTACCCGCGATGCGAGCCAGCGGCTCTTCGATCCCTTCCATTTTGCCAATTGGCAATTTGAACTGACGACGAATACGTGCGTAAGCGCCGGTTGCAAGTGCAGCCGATTTAAGCCCACCCGTGGTATTTGAAGGCAGCGTGATACCGCGACCAATAGACAGGCACTCCATCAACATGCGCCAGCCTTGACCGGCCATTTTTTGCCCGCCAATAATAAAGTCCATCGGAACAAAGACTTCGTTACCTTGAGTCGGGCCATTTTGGAAAGGCACGTTCAATGGGAAATGGCGGCGACCAATTTGCACACCTTCCATATCGGTTGGGATCAATGCGCAAGTGATGCCGAGCTCGTCTTGATCACCGAGTAAATGATCGGGGTCGCGTAGCTTAAATGCCAAGCCTAAGACAGTCGCTACCGGTGCAAGCGTGATATAGCGTTTGTTCCAGGTGATTTTCATTCCCAGGACTTCTTCACCGTTCCAAACGCCTTTGGTCACTACGCCGTAGTCTGGAATAGAGCCCGCATCCGAACCGGCTTCTGGGCTGGTTAATGCAAAACAAGGGATCTCCTTACCCTGGGCAAGGCGAGGGAGGTAGTGGTCTTTCTGATCCTCGGTACCATAATGCTGAAGTAGTTCACCAGGGCCGAGCGAGTTAGGAACACCCACGGTTGACGACAGTACACCAGAAACCCCCGACAGTTTTTGCAGTACTAAAGACTGTGCATATGCGGAAAACTCTAGGCCACCATATTGTTTTTTGATGATCATGGCGAAGAACTTATTGTCCTTCAGATACTGCCACACCTCTTCGGGAAGATCGGCAAGCTCGTGCGTGACCTGGTAGTCATCAACCATGCGACAGACCTCATTGACAGGTCCATCGAGGAAGGCTTGTTCTTCAGCGCTAAGTGTGGGGGCCGGAATATCATGCAATTTGTTCCAATCCGGGGCGCCGCGGAATAAATCGGCTTCCCACCAGACGGTGCCTGCGTCGATCGCTTCTTTCTCCGTTGCTGACATTTCTGGCATCACGGATTTAAAGGCTTTAAATGCAGGCTTACTCAGCCAATTGCGACGAAATGTCACAATATTTAGTGGTAGAGCAATGACGGCAAAAATTAACCAAGTAATTTGCCCCACACTCCCTATGACTGTCCCTACAACTAATCCGGCTGCCAGTACGGCAGTCGATACCAGCAACTTAGCACGATGGTATGCGAGTACGCCGGCCAGTATTAGCATGGCGACGATATATAACCCTGTTGCCATCACGTCATCTCCTTCGGTTTAATTAGGCTCTTACGCGTCGTGGTAAGAGGTCGTACCACTCAATGTAACCAAAAAATTAAATAATTGTAAAATCATACGGTGTGACCTGGCCTGCAAGGTCAGAAAATCTTCACTGCAGTTATTGCACAAATGGAAAGATAGGTTGCCATTCAAGCAAACGTGACCGAGCTCGCTTGCTGGATGATAACGGTAGTCGACAGCCCTAAAACGATACGGGTACACTGACAGTTGAACTGACTGATGCCTAATGGGCGTGATATTTGTTAACAGTGGGAAGGTGCCATGTACCAAGATCTTATTCGCGGTGAGCTTTCAGAAGCAGCCGATGTGTTAACCGCATTTTTGAGTGATGACAATAACATCCAGCAGATTGAAAAAGCGGCGACACTCCTTGCTGATAGTTTTAAGGCCAGCGGCAAGGTGTTGTCTTGTGGTAATGGTGGCTCACATTGTGATGCGATGCATTTTGCTGAAGAACTCACCGGGCGTTACCGCGAAAACCGTCCAGGCTACCCGGCGATTGCCATTTCCGATCCGAGTCATATTTCCTGTGTCTCCAACGACTTTGGCTACGAGTATGTTTTCTCCCGTTATGTTGAAGCCGTGGGTATGAAGGGGGACGTTCTGTTTGGCCTATCGACCTCGGGGAATTCAGGAAACATCTTAAACGCGATGGAAGCGGCTCAGAAAAAGGGCATGAAAACAATCATGCTAACGGGAAAAGATGGCGGCAAAATGGCCGGGCTAGCGGACATCGAAATTCGGGTTCCACACTTTGGTTATGCTGATCGCATTCAAGAAGTTCATATCAAAATTATCCATATTCTGATCCAATTGGTGGAAAAGGAAATGGCAGCATAATTCGCAGAGGTAGACGAAAGAATGTGTGAGTTGCTTGGCATGAGTGCCAACGTCCCTACGGATATCTGTTTTAGTTTTACCGGCTTAATTCAACGGGGCGGAAAAACAGGTCCGCATCGTGATGGTTGGGGGATTACTTTTTATGAGGGTAAAGGATTTCGTACCTTTAAAGATCCGGCCCCCAGCAGTCAATCTAAAGTCGCGGAGCTTGTAACCAGTTATCCGATCAAAAGCTGTTCGGTCGTTAGTCATATTCGTCAAGCGAACCGAGGCGGCGTGAGCTTGGAAAACACACATCCTTTTACGCGAGAAATTTGGGGACGCCATTGGACCTTTGCCCATAATGGCCAACTCTCTGGGTTTGAAAGTCTCGAGACGGGACATTTCAAACCCGTGGGAGAGACCGATAGTGAAAAGGCCTTTTGTTGGTTGTTAAACGAGCTGTTTAAGCATTATCCAAAGCAACCGGACAACATGTGTGAGGTGTTTGATTTTATTGCTTCACGCTGTGACCGACTGCGCGCGCTTGGCGTATATAATATGCTGTTTAGCGATGGCGATTATGTGATGGCGTATTGCACCAATAATCTGCATTGGATTACACGTCGTGCGCCATTTGGTCGAGCGAGTTTGATCGATCAAGAAATGACAGTTGATTTTCACGAGCAGACAACGCCGGATGATATTGTTTCAGTGATTGCGACGCAGCCGCTGACCAATAATGAGAGCTGGCATAAGATGCAAGAAGGGGAGTACTGCGTGTTCCACTTTGGCGAGGTCTATTGCTCGAACCAAGCGAGCGTCGCCACATCATGATCGAACAGGCGCCGAGGCGCCTGTTCATCGCAATGCCGGTCAATCGTCAGCTGCATGGCCTGAAGGACCGAGTGGTTGATTGTCCAACCAAGCTTTCCCAGCTTCCATTTTAAGCCGTCCATCAATAAACCATTTAACCACTAATGGATAGATTCGGTGTTCTTGTTGTTGAACACGGGCGGCGACGGAATCAATCTCATCATCGGCAAAGATAGGGACGCGAGCTTGTAATATCACAGGCCCACCATCAAGTTCTTCCGTGACAAAATGTACCGACGTCCCATGCTCTTTGTCGCCAGCATCAATCGCGCGCTGGTGGGTATGTAGTCCCGTGTATTTAGGGAGCAGTGATGGGTGAATATTCAGCATCCGCCCTGCGTAATGGCTGACAAAACCTGGGGTTAAAATACGCATAAAGCCAGCCAATACCACTAAGTCGGGTTGATGAACATCGATAGCCCGAACCAAAGCCGCGTCATAGTCTTCGCGGCTGGCATACGCTGTATTAGCAACGACCTGAGCGGGAATATCGGCTTGCTCGGCACGTGTTAGGCCATACACGTTTGCTTTATTGGCGATAACAGCAACGATGCGTGCCTGATGCCCCTGATGAAACTGATCAATGAGCGCTTGCAGGTTTGAGCCACTACCAGAAATTAACACAACAATGCGTTTCATTCTGTGAGCTCCACTTGCGCTTCATTAGCGTTTGCATGGGCAATATGACCCAGTTGCCAAGCGGTTTCTCCTGCTTCATTGAGTAAAGCAATTGCTTTCTCTGCTTCGGTTTGTGGTAGCGCAATGACCAAGCCAACACCACAATTAAACGTACGTAGCATTTCGTAATCGCTGACATTGCCTTTTTCTTGCAGCCAGTCAAAAATTGCAGGCCACTGCCAGCTGTTATTGTCGATCACTGCTTTTGTCCCTGCAGGTAATACGCGGGGAATGTTCTCCCAAAAACCGCCACCTGTGATATGCGACACCGCGTGAATTGAGGTTTGCTCCTGCAGCGCTAAGACAGATTTGACGTAAATACGGGTCGGTGCCAACAAATGTTCGATAAGCGGTTGACCGGCCAATGGCGTGCTGAGATCCGCTTGGCTCACATCGAGGATTTTACGGATCAGGGAATAACCGTTTGAGTGCGGACCACTGGACGCAAGGCCAATCAGTGCATCGCCATCGCCGACATTGCTGCCATCAATCAGCGCCGACTTTTCCGCCACCCCGACACAAAAGCCAGCGACATCATAATCGTCGCCACTATACATTCCCGGCATTTCAGCGGTTTCGCCGCCGATCAAGGCACAGCCGGCTTGTTGGCAGCCGTGTGCGATTCCGGTCACGACATTGGCAGCGACGTCGACGTCGAGCTTTCCTGTGGCATAGTAATCAAGAAAAAATAACGGCTCTGCGCCTTGCACAATCAGATCGTTGACACACATCGCCACCAAATCGATGCCAATTGTGTCATGTTTATTCGCGTCCAATGCAAGGCGTAGCTTGGTTCCAACGCCATCCGTACCAGACACCAGTACGGGCTCTTTGTATTTGGTTGGCAATGAACAAAGTGCACCAAAACCGCCTAGTCCTCCCATCACTTCAGGGCGATGTGTTTGTTTCACCACACCTTTAATACGATCGACCAGTGCGTTGCCGGCATCAATGTCGACACCTGCATCTTTATAGCTAAGAGATGATTGTTTACCGCTCACTGCAATTCCTCGCCGGAGTTGGAAATCAAAAGTCGGCGCTATTCTATCAGCGCATTCAGTGAAAGGAAAACGTTTGCGTAAGCAGTTTGGTGAGATTCTAAACGATATATCAAGCGCTATCTCTACGCTAGCAAATTACTTTCATGTATACTACCGAGAATTTGTTTTTTGTAAGGAGTCTAAGATGAAGGTCGTGGAAGTAAGGCACCCGTTAGTCAAACATAAAATCGGCTTGATGCGTGAACGTGATATCAGCACCAAGCGGTTTCGTGAGCTTGCCACCGAAGTAGGTAGCCTGTTGACTTATGAAGCCACCTCAGACTTCGATACAGAAAAAGTGACGATCGATGGCTGGGATGGCCCGGTTGATGTCGACCAAATTAAAGGTAAAAAAGTGACTGTGGTGCCTATCCTTCGTGCTGGACTCGGTATGATGGATGGTGTCTTAGAGCACGTTCCTGGCGCGCGGATCAGTGTCGTGGGTGTCTATCGTGACGAAGAAACCCTTGAACCTGTGCCTTATTTTCATAAGCTGGCGAGCAACATCGATGAGCGAATGGCCTTGGTCGTGGATCCGATGTTAGCAACCGGTGGCTCTATGATTGCGACGATCGATTTGTTGAAAGAGCAGGGCTGTCAGCAAATTAAGGTTTTGGTTTTGGTCTCAGCGCCTGAAGGGATCGAAGCACTGAAAAAAGCACATCCTGATGTGGAGCTTTATACTGCTGCCATTGATGAGAAGTTAGATGATAACGGCTATATTGTTCCTGGTTTGGGCGATGCTGGCGATAAGATTTTTGGCACTAAGTAACTTTTTGGCACTAAGTAACTAAGTAACTAGGTCATTAAGTAACCAAGCCATTAAGTCGTCAGAAGCCAAGTAGCCAGACGCCAAGTCATCAAATTAATCGTTTGGAAAAACAAAAAAACCGCTAAGTACTAGCGGTTTTTTTAGTTTCAGGGGCTTAGCTTAACCTAGCTTAGCGAGGTAGCGCCGGATTTGGGCTTCAATGCCGGTGCTGTCTAATTCGATATCGGCATGGATTTCTTGTTGTGTGCCTTGCGAAATAAAACGATCGGGTAAGCCTATTTGCAGGACGGGTTTCACCGTGCCTTGCGCCATCAATGTTTCAATGACGCCAGAGCCAGCGCCGCCCGCTACCGCATTCTCTTCCACGGTTACCAAGCAGTCATGGGCTTTTGCCATCTCCTCGATCAGTGTGTGATCAAGAGGCTTAGCAAAGCGCATATCGACAACCGTTGCATTGAGCGCTTCTGCCGCTTCTAATGCGCTTGGCAGCAAGGTACCAAAGTTAAGGATCGCGATGCACTCGCCTTGACGTTTGACCACACCCTTACCCACGGGGATAGCTTGCATTTTATCTTCAATAACAGCGCCCATCCCGCTGCCTCGTGGGTATCGCACTGCGGCGGGACCATCATGAATATGACCGGTATACAGCATTTGACGGCATTCGTTTTCATCACTGGGCGTCATGACAACCAAATTTGGGATGCATCGTAAGTAACTTAAATCAAACGCACCTTGGTGAGTTTGACCGTCGGCGCCGACAATACCACCGCGATCAATCGCAAATAACACCGGAAGATTCATGATCGCGACATCATGAATGAGCTGATCATAAGCGCGTTGTAGAAAGGTCGAATAAATCGCGACCACCGGATGATAGGTGCCAATCGCCATACCCGCGGCAAGCGTTACCGAGTGTTGTTCCGCGATAGCGACATCAAAATATTTATCTGGGTGTGCCTTAGAAAAGCGGACCATGCCAGACCCTTCTCGCATGGCTGGCGTGATGGCTAACAATTTGTCATCTTGTTCGGCCATATCACAAAGCCAATCACCAAACACATTGGAAAAGCTGGGGCTGGAAGGCTTAGACTTAGGTAACGTATGCACGCTCGGATCAAACTTGGGGACAGCATGATAGCCAATCGGATCGTTTTCTGCCGGCGCGTAACCTTTGCCTTTTTTGGTCATCACATGTAAAAATTGCGGACCTTTTAGGTGGCGCATATTTTTAAGGGTTTTGACCAGCTCTTCGACATCGTGCCCATCAATCGGACCAATGTAATTAAAGCCTAACTCTTCAAACATGGTGCCAGGCACGACCATGCCTTTGAGGTGTTCTTCCGCACGACGTACCAATTCTTTAATCGGGGGGGCGCCGGAGAGCACTTTTTTGCCGCCTTCGCGAATGCTGGTATAGACATTGCCAGAAAGCAATTGCGCAAAATGATTATTCAAGGCGCCGACATTTTCTGAGATAGACATCTCATTGTCATTCAGTACGACCAACATATCGGGCTTCACATCCCCAGCGTGATTCATGGCTTCAAAAGCCATCCCCGCGGTGATGGCGCCGTCGCCAATCACACTGACTACGCGCCGGTTCTGCCCTTCTTTTTCCGCGCAGATAGCCATCCCGAGTGCTGCGCTGATTGAGGTCGAAGAGTGCCCGACTGACAGCACATCGTAAGGGCTTTCTTCTCGCCAAGGGAAGGGGTGAAGGCCATCTTTTTTCCGGATCGTGGGCATCTGCTCCCGCCGTCCGGTTAAGATTTTGTGGGGGTAAGCTTGATGCCCTACATCCCAAACAAGATGGTCAAATGGCGTATTATAGACATAATGCAGCGCCACAGTGAGTTCCACCGTTCCCAGCCCTGAGGCAAAATGGCCGCTGGAATGGCTCACTGTGTTAAGTAAATAGGTACGTAACTCCTCGCACAACTGAGGCAAGTGGTCACGCGGTAAGGTGCGTAACTCTTCAGGCGTATCAGCAAGCGCGAGGGTTGGGTATTTTGATATATCCAATGTCATAATGGTTCGGCGCTTTTATTAATCATGCTAGTTGTTGCGCTCGATGATATATCGGGCAAAAACTTCCAGTTGCTCGGTATTGTAGGGGATCGCCTCCAAGGCGTGTAGTGCTTCTTGGTAAAGTTGCGTCGCTTTTTCTTGCGCGCCAGCCAGCCCCAGTAAAGCAGGGTAGGTGCTCTTCTCCGCATTCACATCGGAACCTTGAGGCTTTCCAAGCGTTTGCGTATCGCTGGTGATGTCCAAAATATCATCCTGAACTTGGAATGCGAGCCCGATAGCATCCGCAAATCGGTCTAACGATCCGAGGTGTTTCACCCCAGTCTCCCCAGCCGCATAGGCCCCCAATCGTACCGCCGCTTTAATGAGTGCACCGGTTTTATTACGATGAATTTGCTTCAAGGCATATAAATCAACGGCTCGGCCTTCTGCGGCTAAATCAAGTGATTGACCCAGACACATCCCGGATGCGCCGCTTGCATTGGCCAATACTTTCACCATATCGATACGGTATGGTTGGGCATTTGGATTGAGTTCACCTTCAGCAAGCACGGTAAAAGCCAGTGTTTGTAGCGCATCACCGGCGAGAATCGCCGTCGCTTCATCGAATGCAACATGACAAGTCGGCTGACCACGGCGCAAACTGTCGTTGTCCATCGCCGGTAAATCGTCATGGATTAATGAATAAGCATGAATACATTCTACTGCTACTGCGGGTGTGTCGAGCTGCGCAAGCGGTATACCGAAAAGTTGCCCCGTCGCATAGGTTAAAAACGGGCGAATCCGTTTTCCTCCCAATAACAAGCCATGGCGCATCGCTTGAATAAGAGGTTGTTCCTGATGGTCTAGGGTATAAAGCCAGGATTCAAGTTGTCGGTTACTTCGCGTTTGCGTCTCGCGCAGCGTATCTTTTGCAACAGTACTAGTCATCGTCTTGGGGGGAAAACTCAGTCAGTGGCCCATCGTCTTCTTGCGAAAGCAAGATCTCGACCCGTTGCTCGGCGTCCGCCAAGGTTTTTTGCCCTTGACGGGTTAAGGTGATACCACGCTCGAAGCGTTTCATTGCCGTATCAAGCGGCAGTTCGCCGGACTCTAACGCGCCAACGATACTGTCTAACTCTTTGAGCGTGTCCTCAAAGGTCATATTTTCTGGTTTCTTCACAGCCATGATGCCATAAAATTAGAAAAGAAAGGCTAGACGGTAACTCAGCGGTGAAAAGTGGTCAAACCGCAGAGGCCGATTTTGTGTTCTTACCCCAAGCGGTAAATGGCATGTTATCCTTATTAATATTGACGGATTTACGCTAAACCTAAAGGATTGGTTGCCGATATAACCAATACCCTGAAAATGAACAACAATGACTTAATGGTAGTTAAGGGAGACTGACGTGGATATAGCGACGCTCATCGGCATGCTTGGTTCGTTCGCATTCGTTGTCATGGCGATGCTGCTGGGCGGCACCATGAACATGTATTTTGACGTTCCATCTGTGTTGATCGTTATCGGGGGCAGTCTATTTGTTGTCTTAACCAAATACACGATGGGGCAATTTTTTGGCAGCTTTAAAATCGCGGGTAAGGCTTTTATGTTTAAGTCTGATGACCCGGAAGATTTGATTGCCAAGATTATCGAAATGGCAGATGCTGCTCGTAAAGGCGGGTTTCTCGCCCTCGAAGAAATGGAAGTGAATAACTCGTTTATGCAAAAAGGTGTCGACTTGCTCGTTGATGGCCATGATGCGGATGTGGTCCGTGCCACCTTGAAGAAAGATATCAGCTTGACGGAAGAGCGGCATGATCACGGTATTGGTTTTTATAACGCGTTAGCGGATGTCGCCCCAGCAATGGGGATGATCGGGACCTTGATTGGTCTGGTTGCCATGCTTTCTAACATGGATGATCCTAAGGCCATCGGCCCGGCAATGGCAGTGGCTTTGCTGACGACTATGTACGGGGCGATGCTGGCAAATATGGTGGCGACCCCGATTGCCAACAAGCTCGCACTACGCAAAGAACAAGAGAAGTTAAACCGTCGTCTTATTATGGACGGCTTACTCGCGATTCARGATGGTCAAAACCCACGTGTGATTGATGGCTTTTTGAAAAATTACCTCAATGAAGGCAAGCGTGCAGTGGATGTCGATAATTAAAGCGTCTGCGTTGAACATCAAAAATAGCGAGATTTAAGGAGTCCTCATGGCACAACAGCAAGAAGAAGAAGAGGAATGCAAATGCCCGCCTCCCGGCTTACCGCCTTGGATGGGGACGTTTGCAGACTTGATGTCACTGCTCATGTGCTTTTTCGTCCTTCTGTTGTCCTTTTCAGAAATGGACGTGCTCAAATTTAAGCAAATCGCTGGCTCGATGAAATTTGCGTTTGGGGTACAAAACGTCCTTGAGGTGAAAGATATTCCTAAAGGGACCAGTGTGATTGCACAAGAGTTTCGCCCTGGCCGCCCAGAGCCGACGCCCATTGAAGTGATCATGCAGCAAACCATTGACATGACGCAGCGCACTTTGGACTTTCAAGAGGGGCAAGATGATCGCTCTGGCGGATCTCAGCGGACAACCTCTGACAAAGAAGGTGGATCGAGTGCTCAGGTTGCTTCACAGCTTGAACAACAACGGATGCAAGAGCAACTCGAGCAGTTACAAAAAGCCTTGATGCAGGCGTTGCAGCGCGAGATAGAAGAAGGCGCTATCGAGGTTGAAAACCTAGGTCAGCAGCTGGTTATCCGCGTTCAAGAAAAGGGGGCGTTTCCTCCCAATTCTGCGTTTTTGCAGCCTAAGTTCCGCCCCATGGTGCGCCAAATTGCGCAGTTGGTAAAAGATGTTCCTGGAGAAATTAAAGTGTCAGGCCATACCGACAGCACACCGCTAGAGTCTGAGCTATATCGATCTAACTGGGACATCTCCGCACAGCGTGCGGTCTCAGTGGCACAGGAAATGGAAAAAGTGCCCGGCTTTAACCATTTGCGGATGAAGGTAGAAGGCTTGGCCGACACCCAGCCACGAGCTCCGAATAGCTCTCCCGACAACCGAGCCGCCAACCGGCGTGTAGAAATCGCTGTGATGCAAGGGAAACCGAGCTTTTCAGACGAGATCTCTGCTGATGATGTGGCTGATCCCATCCCTTAACATCCTCTGCGACGGTCACGACTTATCGATTCCGATGCGTGAGCGTCGCCTTATTGCCGTTTAATAGACACAAAAATAGCCGGTTTCAGCGGCGCCTTGGTTATTGTATAATCCGCGGCTTTATTTCCAGCTGTATCGAACCGGTTATGAAGTTTATTGTTAAAATTCACCCTGAGGTGATCGTCAAAAGCGAGTCAGTCAGAAAGCGTTTTACTAAAATCCTCGAATGCAATATTCGTAATATTCTAAAGCGTCGAACTGGTAATACGGCGGTATATAACCGTCGGGATCACATTGAGGTGACATTAAAACAACCGGACGAGCGTCAGCTGGTGCTGGATGTGCTAACTAACACGCCTGGCGTCCAAACTGTGCTTGAGGTAGAGCAGACACTGTTTAACGATTTGCATCATATTTATACACTCACTTTAGAGGGTGTGCGTGATCAAATTGAAGGAAAAACCTTTTGTGTCCGAGCCAAACGCCGCGGCAAGCATGACTTTAGTTCTATTGAGCTTGAACGCTATGTGGGCGGTGGGTTAAACCAAGCTGTTCCGTCGGCAAGCGTACAGCTGAAAAAGCCTGACGTAACCGTGATGATGGAAGTTGACCACGATAAGCTGAACTTGGTGAAGCATCGTCATACCGGCTTAGGCGGCTTCCCGCTGGGTACGCAAGAAGACGTACTGAGCTTGATATCGGGCGGCTTCGACTCAGGGGTGTCGAGTTACCTGCATATAAAACGTGGTAGTAAGGTTCATTATTGCTTTTTTAATCTTGGCGGCAAATCTCATGAAACGGGTGTGCAGCAGGTTTCTCACTACCTTTGGAATAAATTTGGTTCCTCGGCTAAAGTGAAATTTATTTCGATTGATTTCGAGCCGGTGGTTAATAGCATTCTCGAAAACGTTGATAACGGTCAGATGGGCGTGGTGTTGAAACGCATGTTTGTGCGTGCGGCGAGCATGGTCGCAGAGCGCTTCGGTATTCAGGCCTTGGTAACTGGCGAGGCTTTGGGCCAAGTATCTAGTCAGACACTCACTAACTTGCGCATGATTGATAACGTCACTGATAGCCTGATTTTGCGCCCGCTGATCAACTGGGACAAAGAAGATATTATTGATACAGCACGCAAAATTGGCACCGAAGATTTTGCTAAAACCATGCCTGAGTACTGTGGGGTGATTTCGAAAAAGCCCACGGTCAAAGCGGAAAAAGCCAAGTTAGAGCATGAGGAGTCAAAGTTTGACTTTAGCTTATTAGAACAAGCGGTTGATCAGGCAACGATCATGGATATCCGTGCCATTGAAGCGCTAAGCAAAGAGAAAGCGCCAGAAGCGGAATGGGTCAACGAGGTTGAAAAAGATTCCGTCGTTTTAGATATTCGCAGCCGCGAAGAGCAAGAAGACAAACCACTTAAGGTTGAAGGTGCGAACGTCGCTCATATTCCCTTCTTTAAGTTGGCGACGCAGTTCGGTGATCTTGACCAAAGTAAAACCTATTTGCTCTATTGTGAACGTGGCGTAATGAGTCGACTGCAAGCCCTGTACCTCAAAGATATGGGCTTTGATAATGTGAAAGTCTATCGGGTTTAATCATTGTGAACGTAAAAAACAGGCAGCCCAATCGGCTGCCTGTTTGCGATTAGGCGCTGAGCCGATTTATCCTTCGCTGAATTTTTTCTCATAATGCAATTGAGGCAACGGCATCATAGGCTCAGCGACCTGCCAGGCCAGCTTTTTGCCGCCAAGTACATGCACGATTTCAATCGCGAACTCCATCGCTGAGCCGGGTCCCTGACTAGTAATTAAACGGTGATCATAATCGGTCATCACTCGGCGCCGACTGAGCCATTGTTCGGGGATCTGCTCACTGACACTCGGATGGCAGCTCATATGAGATCGAGGGAACAGCTGGTGGCGTTGAAGAACTAAAGCCGGCGCCGCACAAATCGCCGCGACCCAAGCCTGATCGCTTTGCTGCTGCTTAATGATCTCTGTTACCAGCGTGCTGTCACCTAAACATTGTGCGCCGTCGATGCCACCTGGTAAAACCACGCAATCAAATGGTTGATCGGCCACCGCGGCGAGTGTGGTGTCACAGACGATCACCACCCCACGAGAGCCGGTGAGGGTGAGCGTTCCATCAGGTGCCGCACTGGCGACAGTCACGTCAAACCCCGCTCGTCGCATCACGTCAATCACGGTGACTGCTTCTATTTCTTCGCTGCCGGGGGCCATACAAATGAGGAGACGTTGTTGACTCATGAGGATTCCTTATGCCGTTGACCTTGTTGTACCGCCTGATAGAGCTGGTGATGATGCGGGGCCGATATGTGGTGTTCGGCCGCGCGCTGCAACACATAACCGGTAATGTATTCGAGCTCTGTCGGACGTTGATAGAAGACATCACGATTCATGGATGAATAGTTGTTTGCGGTTGCTTTTACCACGGTATCAATCTGTTGGCGGATCTCTGTCACAGAGGTGTGGACGCCTTCAGCGCGCATCACATTGGCTAACTCTTGGCACAGTTCGCGAATGATAGGATCGTAGTCAACTTTGAGCAACTCACCATTTTGAATGCCATGCACCGCGGTCAGTGGATTAATTACGCTGTTGATCGCCAGTTTATACCAAAGTGACTGAAAAATGTCGCGCTTCCACGTCGCGGTGGGAAGGGCATGATCAAACACCTCAGCAATAAAGGTGCAGGCATGGCCGGCTTGATTACCTGGCCCAATAGCGGTTGGTCCATGCCCGGTGTGCTGACAATCACCGGTACGGGTGCGACAGACACCATGAGATGTGGTAGCAAGCAGCAGAGGTTGGGCGTCAGGTAACTGTGTTGCCAGCCATTGATGTGGTCCCATTCCATTATGCATAAGTACAACCAGAGTCTCTGGGTGTAAATAGGATAGATAGGGAAGCAATGCGGCTTGGATATCATAGGCTTTGGTGCAGACTAACCAGAGATCGCTTTGTTGCATCAAAGCGGTTTGGTTGGCGGGTAAGGTGAACAATGCGCCGTCTAAAGAAAGGGTGCGTTCACTTGCGTGGTCTCGCGTGACCAGATTAACGCTATGTCCTGCTTGGGTTAGTTTCACCGCCCATAATGTGCCAATGGCGCCAGCACCAATTAGGGTAATCCTCATCACATCGCCTGCTTGGTTAAAACCTCAGTGTATCATAACCATAGAGGATGAAGGGCAAAGCAGGAAAGCAGCGCGCCGACGAGGGCCGACGCGCTAGTCAGTTAGAATTTGTAGGTGGCGTTTAGGTAGTGAGAAATGCCTGAGCTATCTACGTTTAAACTCGGTTTGCCACCATCCTTGAGTAAGTACACATCGTTGTAAGCTTTTAGGCCATAACCAAGGGCGTAATTATCTGAATGCCAGTATAGGCCGTTAAACATCGCGCCGCCATGAGTCGTCTCGATATCATTGCCTTTAAAGTTTTCGTCACCACCAAATTGGTAATCGATATAACCTTGGTAAGACAGGAAGCTGCCGTTGTCAAAGAAGTGGAAAGGTTTAAACCAGTTGGTCGAGAATTGATAGCCATTCCAATCTTTTTTGTTGATGTCATACAAGCCATAAAGGTTCATGCCCACTTTGCCAAACCAAGGCAGTTCAACATCGGCACCAACCCCCCAGAATGAATTATTAACAATATCGTTACCCCCATCCCAGTTAAACAAGGTCGAGAAGTAGACTTCTTGTACGGGGCCAAATGACAAATCTTGCCCGGTGATTCCATCAATCGAGAAGCGGGGTGCGAGCTTCATGAACAGCTTGGACTGACCCTTTTTATTGTTGTTGCTGCTATCGTCTTCACCCAAGTCAAAAATATCGACATAACCATAAAGATCGACCACGCCTTTGCGGCCGCCAAACTCCATTTCTAGGTAGTTATGGTCTTTCTCTGTACCTTCGCCAAAGTCGAACTGTGCTTTTTCATCGATGGCATACATAGCATTAAACTGAAGCCATTTATGATCATTTTTGTAAATGTCATCGGAGTAATCGGCGGCATTGGCAACAGATACGCTGCTTGCGGCGATAACGGCGAGTGCGAGTAGGGATTTTTTCATAGTGACTGCCTCTGCTGGGTGTTAATTACGCGGTATGCGTTCATTAAGAGCAGTATATTGATTAAGTTCACTATAAAGAATGCAATAAATATAGACACACAAATAGGCTGTGATCAGCTGCAAGTTGTAACGGTTTACATGACAGTTTTATGTGATCTTTATTAATAATTAGACGACAGTGGAGAGCAAAACTTTGCACTCCACTGTGATACGTGGGGTCAGTTGCGACGTGAATCTGGGCAGTGTCCAGGTGCTTGATTGTTTTGTGACGAGGATTGGCGGAATTGCCTGCCAATATAGATCAGCATGACCAGCCCAGGAATCACCATTAGAGCGGTTATTACGAAAAATGTTGACCAGCTATCCAACCAGTCTACCATCATGCCACTAAAGGAGGCGACCGTGGTGCGGCCTAGATTTCCCAACGACGCTAAGAGGGCGTACTGAGTGGCTGAAAACGCACGACCCGTTAAGAAGGTTAAGAATGACACGAACGCAATGGTTGCAAACGCTGACGTAAAGTTATCGACTAAGATTGCGCCCAGCAGCAGGTGCTCGTTGGGCCCAACCATCGCCAGCCAGGCAAACATCAGGTTGCTGGAGGCCATGGCCACGCCACCAATAAACAGCCCTTTAATCACCCCGAAACGCAAATTGATATAACTACCAATCAGGGTGTAGACCACGGTGAGGCCCCAACCGACAAGTTTGGAGTAGTAACCAATTTGTTCATTGGTAAAGCCAACATCTTTATAAAACACGATCGACATCCGTCCGAGGAAGGCTTCACCCAGTTTGAATAAAAATACAAACAGCAACAGGGTTAATGCTACTTTCACCCCATTGCGACGGAAAAACTCGGCAAAGGGCTCGACCACGGTGACCGCCAGCCACGCACGCAAGCCACTGTATCCTTGCGCCAAATAGTGGCGAGTGGCGGCATCTTGGCGCTGTTCGCGGTCACTTTCTGGTTCTTTCACATACAGCGTCGCCAATGCCATTAAGCCGATAAAGCCTGCCATGATCACATAAACATGATTCCAACCGATGGCATCGGCGTTAACAAAGCCAACATAACCTGGCACCGAATAGCCGGTCCACCAACCAATCACAGACATCGCTGATGCTAGCGGGAACTTGTCAGTCTCATGTTCAGCAAAGTTATCAATCCGAAAGGCGTCAATGGCAATATCCTGGGTGGAAGAGGCCAATGCAATCGCAAAGATAAGTGAGGATAACACCACGGTAGTAACCCAAGGGTCGACCGCTTTAAGCCCTTGTAAGTCAAGTTGTGACAACGCCAAGGTGGCAATCAACATAATAGCTTGAGTCGAAAAAATCCAACTGCGGCGCTGACCCAAGCGCTGAGATAGAAAAGGGATCTTAATGCGGTCGAGTAATGGCGCCCATAAAAAGTTGACCGCATACAGGACGAAAACCGAACCAAATAGACCAATCGCGGTGCGTGATAGGCCTTCGTCGGCCAACCAACCATTTAAGTTGGAGCCAATCAACACCCAGGGAAAGCCACTACAGCAACCCATTAAGAAAACAAAAAGTAAACGACGATCGGCGTAGGGCGCCAATGTCGTTTTGAACTTGGATGACAGCATAGTGGTTAGCCTACTTGTCGCTATTGAGAGGACATCCGGTAGATATTGGTGATAACAATCGGCTGTTGCGGTACATCTTGCATGCGTTTGCTCGGGACGGTCACTGTGGGTTGCTCGGTCATCGTTTGGAGCGTATTAAAGCCCTCCACGACTCGACCAAAAACCGTATATCCCACTTTATTGGGCGTGGCGTCTAAAAAGCCATTATCACGGATGTTGATATAAAACTGCCGGGTGGCGGAGTCGGGCTCTTGCGTACGTGCCATGGCGATTGTCGCTCGCCGATTCTTCAAACCGTTAGATGATTCATTGTCTACCGGCTCGTAGCTTGGTCGGCGATTCAGGGCTTTATCAAACCCGCCGCCTTGCACGACAAATCGTGGGATCACGCGATGAAACTGCGTCCCGACATAACTGCCATCGTCAACATAACGCAAAAAGTTGGCCACGGTTTTAGGCGCTTTTTGTGGGTTTAGTTTTACCGCAAAATCACCCAAGGTGGTTTCGACTTTAACCATGACACTGGCTTGCACTGGCGTGATGACCAGCACAAGAATCCAGAGAAGCGAACGACATACCATGCTTAAAAGTGTGCTTTCATATGATCAAGGAGTTGCTCGTCGTCGGCAATGTCTTGTAACACCGCTTCAAGCAAGTTATTCAGCGCCAGTTCTATATCATCAGGTGATGCACTGCTTACACCGCTTTGCGTCGATTTCCCGGTATAACGCTTAACAAAGCGACCCTCAGGGGATTCAGCAACGAGCTGTAATTGGACCGATGCTTCCATGTCATGTTTAAACACGGTGTGTTTGACTCGGACTAAGGCATCAAGAATGTCGAGGCGCAACACTCCCGGGCCATTGGCAACCACTCGAAACCCTTGTGATGACAGTTGACGAGACAGCGTGTCTTCTAATACCACACGCAAATTCTGGCTGGCGTGCAGCGGTTTGACATTGGAGCGACCGCTATCGATAACCGCAACGAATTGTGCGGTACGTAAGTCTTTACTCTTCACCACGACCGGAAGATTGTTGACTTGCTGCTGATTGGATGACGCCGGAGAGGGTGCGATAGTCAGCTGTGGCTCACGGGGTGTCGAACAGCCAGCAAGGACTAATACAGCGATAGCAATAATCAGTTTTTTCATGGGGTTCGGCTTCCTTTTCTTAATATTAGGCATTGACTGCCTTGAGAATAACGAATTTTTTATTCGACGCAACGACAGTGACATGACCAAAAAGACGTTTAAGCTTAGTATGATAGCCGAGATGACGATTGCCAATGACTAAAAGCTCGCCATTCGTGGTCAGAACACGTTTTGCGTCACAAAACATTTGCCAAGCAATATGATCGGTAATGGTTTGCTGCTGGTGGAAGGGTGGGTTACAGAGCACAAGATCGATATCTGTATGCTCAAAACCGGTGAGGCAATCTCTGGCCTCACAGAGAAAACGGCGTGAGTCGATATCATGGCGATTCAGATTGTGTTTTGCGCTGGCGACGGCCATATGGCTTTCATCGACCGCATAAATGAACGCCGCTGGATTATTTCGTGCCGCTTGTAATGCCAATACGCCGTTACCGCAGCCTAAATCGACAATGCGTTTTAAATGTGCCTGACTCGGAATGTGCGGCAGCATTAAATACGCGGCAATATCGAGTTTCTTGGCCGAGAAAACATTGGGCCAGTTAGCCAGTCGCATCGAGAATTCTGGTACGTCGACATCGTTGACCGGATCGGGCTGCGGTACCAGTTGCTTGGTCGGTGTGGTAAAAATCAAACGCGCTTTTTTCTTCGCCAGCGAGGTGGTTGTTGCCCCCAGCCAATGCTCAAACTGATTAAGGGTCGAGGTATGGATCTCTTTCGCTTTAGCACTCGCTAGCACAAGCGTATGCGCATCAGTGACACTAGCGAGTTGCTGAAGTTGCCAAGTGAGCATTTTACTGCTTTTCGGTACGCGTAACATCACCGCATCGATATCCGCCGGTAAGGTATCTAAGCTGGTAAGCTGAGTGATACCCGCGAGATCATTGTGTGCCAGATTCTCAATCGTCGCTTGCTGCGAAATAACCGAATCGCTGACTTGAAAAACATCAAATCCTTGCTGGCTGGCCCAGCAACTGAGTGCGCCAAATTGATCATTAATGATCAATATTCGCGCATTTTTACCTACTGACCATGTGCTCGCGTGCGCAATCATATACTCATCGGCGGCATCGAAGGCTTGTAGCGTCTCATTTTTTCGCTGCGGGTAACGGTGTAGCGTCAAGGCTGATTCGCTACCTGGAATCGGGAGTAGTGTTTTCATTGGCGCGTTTGCATCGGGGGTTACGGACTGCGTATATTGTCGCACTCAAGCGATAACTGCAATGTAAACGAGGGCAAACTGCCTGTCGTTGCTTGATCCATCACTCGATTCGCAATTTTATCAATAACGGCTAAAATCTGGGCAGGTCGCCCGGAGATTTTGGGGACGTCATGAAAATTGAAACAGAAATAACAGAAAAACTGACGCGGGCTTTCACGCCGGCCCACCTTGAGGTACACAACGAAAGTTATATGCACAATGTGCCTGAAGGCGCGGAAAGTCATTTCAAGGTGGTGGTTGTCTCGGAGCTATTCAGCGACCAGCGGCTTATTCAGCGCCATAGAGCGGTGAATAGCACACTCGCGGATGAATTGGCGGGTGAGGTTCACGCGCTTGCGATTCACACCTATTCACCGCAAGAATGGCAAGCGCAGACCCAAGCGCCTGACTCTCCGGCATGTCGGGGTGGTGACGTGAATGCGTCTTAGACCAGTGAGAGTGGACATGATTTTATCTTTTACCTCATGGCAACAATTTCTTACATAAAGGCCTGGTGTCTGCTTGGTATTGATTACGGCCAGACAAGTGTTAATCCGTGACTGTCTCGGTCAACAGCTGTCTGCAACGCGTAAAAAAACAACAGTAAAACTGTGAAGTTACAACGCGCATTGTTTGTACAGGTATGGATAATTGCCACGCCCTAGTGACAATATCCATAGAATCAGTGCTGGGGTTAGTGATAGAATATCGTGCTTAAAGACTAACCTAGGTTGCCTTTGTGTGATGAAATGGTTAGCAGGATGTTGCGACGGTGTGCCTTTAGGCCGCCATTCAGTCGAAAGTCGTGTCTTTAACTGCGCAATAACAGAATTCTTTTTCCCGTTAATGTAGTGCAAGTGCGTATGATTACAATAAAAAAGGGTTTGGATATCCCCATCGCAGGGACTCCTACTCAGGTGATAAGTGATGGTCCAGCCATCAAGAAAGTCGCCTTGCTTGGCGAAGAGTACGTTGGAATGCGCCCCACTATGCATGCGCGAGTGGGTGATGTAGTGAAGAAAGGCCAAGTGGTTTTCGAAGATAAGAAAAACCCTGGCGTCAAATTTACTGCGCCCGCAGCTGGTAAAGTGGTTGAAGTCAATCGCGGTGCCAAGCGTGTTCTTCAGTCTGTCGTCATTGAAGTCGATGGAAATGAGCAAGTTACCTTCAATAAGTACGAAGCGTCGCAATTAGCCTCGCTAGACCGTCAAGCCGTTGTTGATCAACTGGTTGAGTCTGGGATGTGGACCGCGCTCCGCACCCGACCGTTCAGCCGTTCTCCAGCGATTGATGCTGAACCCGAAGCTATTTTTGTTAACGCAATGGACWCCAATCCGCTCGCCGCGGATCCTAAAGTGATCATTGATGAACAAAAAGAGGCCTTCGTGGCTGGTTTAGACGTCGTATCGCGCCTCACGGACAAATCTGTCTTTGTGTGCAAAGCGGACGTTGAGCTCCCAACCAGCAAGCAATCTAATGTCGAACAACACGTTTTTGCTGGTCCTCACCCAGCAGGACTGGTTGGTACCCATATCCATTACTTGCGTTCTGTTGATATGGAAAAGCAGGTGTGGCATCTCAACTATCAAGATGTGATTGCGTTTGGGCATCTATTCCTAGCCGGTGAAATCCATACGGACCGTGTTGTGTCTATTGCGGGTCCTATGGTCAGTCAGCCACGCCTCATTCGTACCCAGCTTGGCGCTAATCTCGATGAGCTGGTAGATGGCGAGCTAATGGCTGGCGAAAGCCGTGTGATTTCTGGCTCTGTGTTATCTGGTACCAAAGCTACTGGCCCACATGCCTATCTAGGTCGTTTCCATATGCAGGTCTCGGTACTTCGCGAAGGTAACGAGAAAGAACTATTTGGCTGGCTAGCACCCGGTAAAAATCGCTTCTCAGTGACGCGCGCTTATCTTGGCCATTTGTTTAAAGGTCAGCTTTTCAATTTAACCACCTCCACCAATGGCAGTGATCGTTCCATGGTGCCGATCGGTAATTATGAGCGAGTGATGCCGCTAGATATCGAGCCAACCATGTTGCTGCGTGATATCTGTGCCGGCGATACAGATAGCATGCAACAGCTAGGCGCGCTGGAGTTAGATCCTGAAGATTTGGCCCTTTGTACCTTTGTCTGCCCAGGCAAGTACGAATTTGGTCCAATGCTCCGCGAGAGCCTGGAAAAAATTGAGAAGGAAGGGTAACAGATGAGCCTGAAAAACTTTTTAGAGCAAATCGAGCCACACTTTGAGCCAGGCGGTAAACACGAAAAGTGGTTTGCCTTGTATGAAGCGGTTGCGACCATTTTATACACGCCAGGTATGGTGACCAAAGCCGGCGCGCATGTGCGTGACAGTATCGATTTGAAACGCATCATGATCATGGTTTGGCTTGCGGTGTTCCCAGCGATGTTCTGGGGGATGTACAACACAGGTAACCAAGCGATTATGGGCTTGATGGACTTGTATTCAGGCGATCAGCTTGCGCAAGTCATTAGTGGAAACTGGCATTATTGGTTAACCGAGTCCATCGCTGGGCCGCTAGCGGCTGCAAGCTGGGGGACCAAAACCATTCTCGGTGCCACCTACTTCCTGCCTATTTATGCCACCGTCTTTATTGTGGGTGGTTTCTGGGAAGTACTTTTCTGCATCGTGCGTAAACACGAAGTGAACGAAGGTTTCTTTGTTACATCCATTTTGTTTGCCCTCATCGTGCCGCCGACATTGCCATTATGGCAAGCCGCGCTCGGTATCACCTTTGGTGTGGTCGTTGCAAAAGAGATCTTTGGCGGAACGGGTCGTAACTTCTTAAACCCAGCATTGGCAGGTCGTGCGTTCTTGTTCTTTGCCTATCCAGCACAGATCTCGGGTGATTTGGTATGGACCGCAGCCGATGGTTACTCAGGTGCAACCGCGCTCAGTCAATGGTATACCGGTGGCCAATCAGCACTGATGCACAATGTGAGTGGTCAAACCATGACTTGGATGGATGCCTTTATTGGTAATATCCCAGGTTCAATTGGTGAAGTCTCGACCATTGCCATCTTAGTTGGTGGTGCAGCCTTGGTATACATGCGGATCGCGTCATGGCGCATCATCTTGGGTACCTTTTTGGGCATGGCCGTTGCGGCGACCTTGTTTAATCTGATTGGTTCAGATACCAACCCGATGTTCAGCATGCCGTTCTACTGGCACTTGGTGCTGGGTGGTTTTGCATTCGGTATGATGTTCATGGCAACAGACCCGGTATCTGCTGCGTTTACCAATAAAGCGAAATGGTGGTATGGCGCATTGATCGGTGCCATGGCAGTGATCATTCGTGTGGTAAACCCAGCATATCCAGAAGGTATGATGCTGGCGATCTTGTTCGCTAACCTGTTTGCACCTCTCTTTGATAACTTGGTGATTCAGGGCAACATCAAACGGAGACTGGCTCGTAATGGCAAGTAGTAACGATAGTATTAAAAAGACGCTGATCGTTGTTATCGCGTTGAGCTTAGTGTGCTCAATCGTGGTGTCTGGTGCAGCGGTGGCGTTACGTCCTTTGCAACAAATGAACGCAAAATTAGACGTACAAAAGAACATCCTTTCGGTCGCAGGTGTCGATGTGGCGGGTGGTAAGAGTGCGATTAACGATGCTTACAACAAGTATATTGAAGCGCGCTTAGTCAGCCTTGAAAAGGGCGACTATGTCAGCCCGGATGCCGTCAATGTTGCTGATGCAGCTGATTATGATCAGCGCGCAGCCGCGAAAGATCCTAGCCTCTCGAAAAAGCTAAGCGGTGAAGAGAATGTAGCAGACATTGGCCGTCGTGCTGATGTTGCTAAAGTCTACGTCGTAAAAAATGATGCTGGTGACGTACAGCGCCTCATTCTCCCCGTAAAAGGCTCAGGCCTATGGAGTATGATGTACGCGTTTGTCGCGGTTGAGCCGGATGGTAACACGGTTGCTGATATCGTTTACTATGAGCAAGGTGAAACCCCTGGCTTAGGTGGCGAGGTCGAAAACCCGAAATGGCGCGCGAAGTGGGATGGTAAAAAACTGTTCAACGAGCAAGGCGAGCCAGCCATTCGAATCGTCAAAGGCGGCGCACCTGAAGGAAGCGAGCACGGCATTGACGCGCTTTCTGGTGCAACGCTGACCAGTAACGGTGTTCAGAATCAATTTAATTTCTGGCTAGGTGAGCAGGGTTTCGGCCCGTTCTTAGCAAAAGTTCGTGAGGGAGGCCTGACCAATGGCTGAAGCGAAAGAACTGAAGAAAAATCTGCTATCGCCGGTGCTAGACAACAACCCGATTGCCTTACAGGTTCTCGGGGTGTGTTCGGCACTAGCGGTGACTACGCAGATGCAGACAGCCTTTGTCATGACACTGGCGGTGATGTTCGTTACCGCAATGTCGAACTTTTTCGTGTCGCTGATTCGCAACCACATTCCTAATAGTGTACGTATCATCGTTCAAATGGCGATCATCGCTTCATTAGTTATCGTGGTTGACGAAACGCTGAAAGCGTTTGTTTATGACATCTCTAAGCAGCTTTCGGTCTTCGTGGGGCTGATCATCACCAACTGTATCGTGATGGGACGCGCAGAAGCCTATGCAATGAAGTCATCGCCATTACCGTCATTCATGGATGGTATTGGTAACGCGTTGGGTTATGGTTTTGTTCTGATGACAGTGGCTTTCTTCCGCGAGCTTCTGGGCTCTGGCTCTGTCTTTGGCGTATCAATCCTGCCGGTTGTCAGCGAAGGTGGTTGGTATCAGCCTAACGGCATGATGCTGTTAGCCCCCTCTGCATTCTTCCTCATCGGCTTTTTGATTTGGATTGTGCGTACCTTCAAACCAGAACAAGTTGAAGCGAAGGAGTAACAGCACATGGAACACTATCTAAGCCTGCTGGTGCGCTCAATCTTTATTGAGAACATGGCGTTGGCATTCTTCCTCGGCATGTGTACTTTCTTGGCGGTGTCTAAGAAAGTGAAAACGGCGTTCGGCCTCGGTGTCGCTGTTGTGGTGGTACTGACTATTTCGGTACCGGTTAACAACCTGGTTTACAACCTTATCCTACGTGAAGATGCGTTGGTTAAAGGGGTGGATCTGAGCTTTCTGAACTTTGTGACCTTTATCGGTGTTATTGCTGCTTTGGTACAAATCTTGGAGATGGTATTGGATCGGTTCTTCCCGCCGCTCTACAACGCACTCGGTATTTTCCTACCGTTGATTACAGTGAACTGTGCCATCTTTGGTGGCGTATCATTTATGGTACAACGTGATTACAACTTCGCCGAGTCGGTCGTTTATGGCTTTGGTTCGGGTGTGGGCTGGATGTTAGCCATCGTCGCGCTGGCGGGGATCCGCGAGAAAATGAAGTATTCAGATGTGCCACCTGCACTACGAGGATTAGGGATCACCTTTATCTCAGTAGGTCTGATGGCATTGGGCTTTATGTCTTTCTCTGGTGTGCAACTGTAAGCCGGGTAAACTGCGAGGAAAGGAATAGTCAATGGACATTATTCTTGGTGTGGTGATGTTTACTCTGATAATACTGGCATTGGTGATGGTGATTTTATTCGCCAAATCGAAGCTGGTACCAACCGGAGACATCACAATCGATATTAATGACGATCCTGAAAAAGCGATCGTCACTCAGCCAGGCGGAAAACTGCTTGGCGCACTGGCTGGTGCTGGTGTATTTGTGTCTTCTGCCTGTGGTGGCGGTGGTTCATGCGGTCAATGTCGTGTGAAGATTAAAGAAGGCGGTGGTGACATTCTACCGACCGAGCTTGATCACATTACCAAAGGTGAAGCGCGTGAAGGTGAGCGTCTATCGTGTCAAGTTGCTATTAAGCAAGATATGAAGATTGAGCTGCCAGAAGAGATCTTTGGTGTGAAGAAGTGGGATTGTGAAGTTATTTCTAACGATAACCAAGCCACGTTTATCAAAGAGCTTAAATTACGTATTCCAGATGGTGAATCGGTACCTTTCCGTGCCGGTGGTTATATTCAAATTGAGGCGCCACCACACCACATTAAGTACTCGGATTTTGATATTCCTGAGGAATACCGTGAAGACTGGGAGAAGTTCAACCTTTTCCGTTATGAGTCTAAGGTAGATGAAGACATTATTCGTGCGTACTCCATGGCTAACTACCCTGAAGAAGAGGGTATTATCATGCTTAACGTACGTGTGGCGACGCCACCACCGCGTAACCCAGACGTACCACCGGGCCAGATGTCTTCTTACATTTGGTCATTAAAGCCTGGTGACAAGTGCACTATCTCGGGTCCATTTGGGGAGTTTTTCGCCAAAGACACTGACGCGGAGATGGTCTTTATCGGCGGTGGTGCAGGTATGGCGCCAATGCGCTCACATATCTTTGACCAGCTCAAACGCCTTAACACGGATCGTAAGATTACGTTCTGGTATGGCGCGCGGTCTAAACGTGAAATGTTCTACGTTGAAGATTTCGATATGCTCCAAGAGCAAAATGAGAACTTCAACTGGTATTGCGCACTGTCCGACCCGCTACCAGAAGATAACTGGGAGGGTGATACTGGCTTTATCCATAATGTGCTTTATGAAAACTATCTGAAAGACCATGAAGCACCGGAAGACTGCGAGTATTACATGTGTGGGCCACCAATGATGAACGCTGCCGTGATTGGCTTGCTTAAAGATCTTGGTGTTGAAGACGAAAACATCATGTTGGATGATTTCGGCGGATAGGCACTGATTGTTTGTCTGACCTTGTAATGGCTGGCCCAAGGGCCAGCCATTTTACGTATAAACCTGATGTCGAAGGACACCACTATGAAGAAGTTTTGGTTACGCTGTGCAACAGTCGTTGCCGTGGTTGCAGGCCTTGTCGGTTGTGAGCGCGCCCCTGAGCTTGTGCATCTTACGGGCGAGACGATGGGGACCTATTATTCGATCAAATATATCGCGACGGACGCTACTCCCTCGCAGGATGTCGTTCAAGCGGCTATCGATCAGCGTTTAGAAACAGTCAACGATCAGATGTCGACTTACCGAACAGACTCCGAATTGAGTCAATTCAATCAGCACCAAGCGAACTCACCTGTTTCTGTCTCTCCAGCGACAATCACCGTGATTAACGAGGCGATTCGGCTGAATCAATTTACCCAAGGCGCGCTTGATGTCACAGTGGGGCCACTGGTTAACCTTTGGAGTTTTGGGCCAGAAAAGCGACCGGAGACTATTCCCAGTGATGAAGAGATAGCGTCACGGATGGCGATGACGGGCTTAGAACACCTTAGTGTAGACGGGCGTCGACTCATAAAAACCAACCCTGACTTGTATGTTGACTTATCAACCATTGCGAAAGGGTACGGGGTGGATGTTGTGGCGAACTACCTTGGCGATTTAGGACTCGATAACTATTTGGTTGAGATTGGTGGTGAGTTACAATTAAAAGGTATGAACCAAGATCAAGTGCCTTGGCGTATCGCGATTGAGAAACCGAGTGCGGGAGCGCAGTCAGTACAAGAGATCGTCGAGCCAGGCGATATGGCGGTTGCCACATCTGGCGACTATCGCAACTACTTTGAAAGTGATGGTATGCGTTATTCGCACATTATCGATCCTGCGACAGGACGTCCGATCAATCATCACTTGGTCTCAGTAACCGTGCTTGATCCGTCTTGTATGACGGCTGATGGCTTAGCCACGGGCTTCATGGTACTTGGGCCAGATAAAGCGATGGAATTAGCCAACAAAGCGAATATTCCTGTATTTATGGTAGTAAAAACAGACGATGGGTTTGAAGAAATCGCGTCAGAGGCGTTTAAACCTTATTTGCAGCGTTAGTGTCTTTATGTACAGCGTCAGTGCCGTTGAGGCAGTACGATGTAAAGCACGCGTAATGCGTGTTACTCGCTCAGCGCATCTCAGGGCGCTGAGCATCACGACCAATAATAGGTGAGCAATTATGTCAGTCTTTCTTATCACCTTCGCAATCTTTCTCCTTGTCATTGCGGGTATGGCGATCGGCTATATCGTTCAGCAAAAAACCATCAGCGGCAGCTGTGGTGGCTTGGGGGCGATCGGTATTGAAAAAGAGTGTGACTGCCCAGAGCCGTGCGATGCACGAAAAAAACGCGAAGCACGGGCGGAGAAAACGCGTGAGTGGAAAAAAAATCAAATCATCTAACGTGTTTTGCCAACGCGTCATTTTATAAAGCGCGTGGCTAACCCGTCTGAACTCTGATGAAAAGGCCGGAGCATGAGCAGAAAAATCATTCATATTGATATGGATTGTTTTTATGCCGCAGTAGAAATGCGCGATAATCCGGCTTTACAGTCTATTCCTTTAGCCATTGGTGGCTCTGCCGATGGACGCGGTGTCATTGCTACCTGTAATTATCCCGCGCGGCGGTTTGGCATACGTTCTGCGATGGCCACCGCTCAAGCATTAAAGCTGTGTCCCGGCTTGACAGTGATGCGTGGCGACATGGCGAAATATCGTCGCATCTCTCAACAGTTGCATGCTATTTTTCATCGCTATACCGATACCATAGAACCGCTTTCCCTTGATGAAGCCTACCTCGATGTCTCTGAGACTCAATGTTATCAAAATTCTGCAACCTTAATAGCCGAAGCAATTCGGCGAGACATTCGTCATGAGTTAGGATTAACGGCCTCAGCGGGCGTGGCGCCGATTAAATTTATCGCCAAAGTAGCGTCGGATAAAAACAAACCCGATGGTATTTGCGTGGTGTCACCCGACCAAGTTGAACACTTTGTTCGCGATCTCCCTTTACAGTCTATTCCTGGTGTGGGACGGGTCACCTTGACCAAGTTGCATGAATGGAATCTGTTTACCTGCCATGATATTCAAACCGCGGATCCATCAATGCTTGTCCAGCGCTTTGGTAAATTTGGTTCCGTGCTTTGGCAGCGTGCTCATGGCATTGACCGACGTGAGGTGCAAGTTGAGCGTATACGGAAATCCGTCGGAGTCGAAAAAACCTTGTCTGAGGATCTAAACTTGCTTGATGCCTGTTTGCCGTGGATTGATCGTTTATACGATGAATTGCTGACGCGATTAGAAAAAGCTGATGCAGGGGGACGAATTTGCCGGCAAGGGATCAAAATGAAGTTTAATGACTTTCAAACCACCACGGTCGCACACCGATGTGAGTCCTTGGACCGCGCCTTGTTTGATACCTTGTTACACGAAGCCTTTTATCGAGGGGAAGGGCGAGGTATTCGCCTGATTGGTTTGTCGGTTGGGTTGGGAGACGATACCGCCCCCCAACTGAGTCTACTCGGCTAGGCCGTTTTAACTGGAATCGCTTTTAAAATCGCCTGCATTTGTTGCCAATAGTGCCCAACACTATCGATATTTACTTTCTCATCGGGAGAGTGCGGAAACTTGATAGTCGGACCAAATGAAATCATATCCATGTTGGGATAGGGCTGTTTAAATAGGCCACACTCTAGCCCCGCATGAATGACCATGATGTCAGGTTTACGCTGATAGATTCCTTCATAGGTATCGCGGAAAATATGCATAATCTCTGAATCGGGATCCGGTTTCCAACCTGGGTAGGCGCCTGAAAACTCGACATTAACATTCGCTAAGCTTGCCAGTGATTGCAGCATGCTTTGCACGTTTTCACGGCCTGAGTCGATCAATGAACGGATCAGAAATAAGGCGGTAATTTTATCTTCCTCAGTATTAATCACGCCGAGGTTAAGTGATGTTTCGACCACGCCAGGGACATCATCACTCATTCTCACTACCCCGTTAGGCGCAGCATTTAAGGCCGCTAATAAACGTGATTGGACGGCGCGTGTGAGAGGATTAGTTGCATTGTCAGTGGATTCCATTACCAAGGTCACTTGCTCTTCCAAGCGGCCTAACTCGTCTTGTAGCAGCGTCGCGAACCGGTCAACAGCGCCAGCCAGTGCGTCTTTTTGCGATGCAGGCACGGCAATATCGGCAAACGCTTCACGAGGAATGGCATTGCGTAATGTACCACCACGTATCGCGAGTAGGCTCATGTCGACATCATCAAGATGATGGCTCAGAAAACGGGCTAATAATTTATTGGCATTCGCTCGGCCCGTGTGAATATCCACGCCCGAGTGGCCCCCTTTTAATCCTTTAATGCCAATCGTAAAGCGTGCCAGATCTTCCTCTATCGCTTGTCGCTCGAGTGGAAAATGCATACTGGCATCCACGCCACCCGCGCAGCCCATGTACACTTCCCCTTCTTGCTCTGAGTCGGTATTGAGCAGTATGTCACCTGTTAGCCAGCCTGCTTCAAGCCCAAACGCGCCATCCATACCTGCTTCTTCGTTGGTGGTGAGCAATACTTCAAGTGGACCGTGCTCGATATCATCGGCATCGAGAACAGCAAGGCAGGATGCCATCCCCATACCGTTATCCGCACCTAACGTGGTGCCATCGGCAGTGACCCACTCCCCATCCACATAGGGACGAATAGGATCGCGGGTAAAATCGTGATCGGTATTTTCATTCTTCTGAGGCACCATATCGAGGTGGGCTTGTAAGACTACGCCCTTGCGGTTCTCCATGCCGGGAGTGGCTGGTTTACGAATGAATAGGTTACCGGCGTTATCCTGACGAACCGCTAAACCACGTCCCTTTGCCCAATCGATAATAAACTGGGCTAACTGTGACTCATGATAAGAAGGATGAGGGATAGCACAGATTTGGTCGAAAAACGCCCAAACAGGGCGCGGTGATAATTGGCTAATGTCAGACACGATAAACTCCATTATATTTTATGGTTGACCTTTTATGCAGCAGGTCTCACTGAAATGGAAAAACAAACCCAAGCATATCACTGTCGCTATCACGGCAACAGACATGGATAAAAACCCGCTATGCCAATCAAACTAGGCGTTATTATTGTAATTAAATTACATATATGAACTTTTTGTGACTCCCATCACCTTAAAGCTTGTAAATAAATTACCTTTGGTATATTATCTAGACATTGGCAACATCGCTTGCCAGTTGTTCATGGAGTGAACCCGAGCATTCGCCTCCAAGGAACCGAGATAAATGTGAACAACATTGGTTTAAACTTGAGAGAGGTAAAAATGGAAGGCATGGTATCGAGCTACTACTGGAATCAGCAGTCAGTCTACACCAAAGGTTTTACGTATCCGGCTTCGTTCGGCTACCGCAAGTAAGTTTTATGATTCCCCCGCTCTTACAGAGAAATTTCTGATCCAGAAAGCAAAAGCTTTTATTCTGGCGCCACACAATGTGTGGCGTTTTTTTTATAAGTTTTTTGTCTATAAATCGTACTTGTCTAGTTATATCGACGCGCTGCCACAGAATGTTCTCTTCCTCTACCTCCTCGTCACTACTAAATGATTTTAGCGCTGGAAATTTTAGCGATCGATCGGTAAGATTTGCGCCAATTTTAAATACGCAAACGTTTTCCTTTTGGTATCTAGCGATACATCACTTTTTAGTTTGGGACAAAACCGATGTTAGAGCGTTTATTTCAACTTAAAGCCCACGGCACCGATCTTCGTACTGAAGTCATCGCCGGGTTCACCACTTTTTTAACCATGGCGTATATCATTTTCGTCAATCCCTCTATTTTGGCTGAGGCAGGCATGGATAAAGGCGCTGTCTTTGTCGCGACCTGTCTAGCGGCAGCGGTTGGCTGTCTAGTGATGGGGATTGTGGCAAACTATCCAGTCGCACAGGCGCCGGGGATGGGACTGAATGCCTTTTTTACCTACACCGTGGTTTTACAAATGGGACACTCTTGGCAGGTTGCGTTAGCCGCCGTATTTATCTCCGGGTTATGTTTCATTTTGTTGAGTGTCTTGCGCGTGCGTGAATGGATCATTAATTCGATTCCAATGGCACTACGAACCGGTATATCAGCCGGTATCGGACTTTTTTTGGCGCTCATTGCGTTGCAAAACGCCGGGATTGTCGTTGACCACCCAGCAACATTGGTTGCGCTCGGTGATGTGACAGCCTTTGCTCCCGCCATGGCGGCACTTGGTTTCTTTCTGACCATCGGTTTGGTGCACCGAGGAATGAAAGGGGCGGTAATGATTGCCATTTTGGCGGTCACGATCATCGGTGTCATCGCCGGTGATGTGGCATACGGTGGTGTGATGTCCGCGCCGCCGAGTTTAGCGCCGACCTTTATGCAACTCGATTTTTCTGGCGCGTTTGAAGTGGGATTAGTGTCGATTGTGTTCGCATTTTTATTTGTCGATCTTTTTGATACTGCAGGAACCTTAGTGGGTGTGGCACAGCGCGCGGAACTTTTGGATAAAGATGGTAAACTACCGCGCTTAAATCGTGCATTACTGGCAGATAGTACCGCGACATCAGTCGGGGCGCTTTTAGGCACGTCAAACACAACGTCTTACATTGAGAGCGTATCAGGGGTTGCCGCTGGCGGTCGCACGGGATTGACCGCTGTGGTTGTTGGTATTCTGTTTTTACTGGCGCTCTTTTTTGCACCGTTAGCAGGTATGGTGCCTGCCTATGCGACTGCTGGCGCCTTATTTTATGTGGCCATCTTGATGATGTCAGGTTTGGTGAGCATTAATTGGCGTGATCTGACTGAGGCTGCGCCTGTTGTGGTGGTGTGTTTGCTGATGCCGCTGACTTATTCAATAGCAAGCGGTATTGGGCTTGGCTTTATTGCGTTTTGTGCCGTAAAAACCTTTGCGGGCAAAGGGCGAGAAGTTCCTGTCAGTATCTGGATTTTGGCGGGGTTGTTCTTACTCAAGTTTGTCTTCTTAGTGTAAAGCAACTTGCCCACATTGACATTAAAATAAGGCGAGAGACGCCACGAGGTTTTCACCATGAGCACTAAGTTTATTATTACCTGGGACAATATGCAGATGTACACCCGGCAATTGGCAGAAAAGTTGCTTCCCGCAGAGCAATGGCAAGGTATTATCGCCGTTACCCGCGGTGGTTTGGTCCCTGCTGCCATTCTTGCCCGTGAGCTGGGTATTCGCCATGTCGACACAGTCTGTATTTCCAGTTATGACCACGACCATCAACGCGATATGCGTGTCGTCAAGCAAGCGCCCGGTGATGGTGACGGTTTTATTGTGGTTGACGATCTCGTGGATACGGGCGGGACGGCTGAAATGGTGCGTCAACTCTACCCCAAAGCACGTTTTGTGACCGTGAGTGCGAAGCCAGCGGGCAAGTCTCTTGTTGATGACTACGTCGTTGATATTCCGCAAGATACTTGGATTGAGCAGCCTTGGGATATGGCGGTCAGCTATGTTGATCCGATTGCAAAATAAATGCCGTTGGCAACGTAAATAGCGTACCGGATTGAGCCAAAACGCCGCGTTTTCACGCGGCGTTTTTATTCCTGTGATTAAGTGCGGAAAATCATGGTCTTGCTATGTGTATGGTTTAAACTAACATCACGTTACAAAAAAGCCTAGGAGTGGGTGTGTCCAAGAAAGAATCACAAAACCTATCGGTGACGCTTTTTGCTAAACACAAACATGCTACTGAAACATCAACACTATTTGGTGCAGTTCAACAAAGCCAGCAAGCCAATTACTCGGCATTTGATGGTGACAGCGAATCGAGTTGGTACCGTATGCGTCGTCGTGGTCAGTGGACTTGGCAAGGGGTCGACCCGGTCGAAATGGAAGCGATCTTTTCTCGTATTGCCTCTTCTGACAATACCCGTTCTGTTGATGCGTTATTGGATACGGTTGAAGGTTACCGAGCGGGTAATTGGAACTATGAGTGGACCGCGGTAGGGATGCAACACCAAAAAAAAGCCAAAGTGTTGGCGGATGAAGGAAAGGCTGAGCAGGCGAGTGAACAGTGGCTTCAGGCGTGTACTTACTTTGGTATCGCGGCTTACCCTCATCTTAAAGGGGACAACCTTGCCTTACAGGCCGAAACCTTGGCATTTAAAGCGTTTGAAAAAGCAATGTCACAACTGCCGTTTACGGTGAAGACTGTCGAAACGCAATTAGACGGTAAGACGTTAAAAGGGTATCTCTATTTACCACGTACAGACGCCACCTTGCCGGTTGTGATCTTGAGTGGCAGCCTTGATAGTTTACAAACCGATCTCTGGCGCTTATTTGTCGATTACTTTGCTCCTGCCGATATCGCGGTACTGACGCTTGATATGCCATCGGTGGGCCACAGCAGCCACTGGCATTTAAACGAAGACACCAGCCGCTTGCATGCGGCGATGCTTGATAAGCTCGCTGATGTGCCATGGGCGGATCACCATCGCGTCGGCACCATGGGTATCCGTTTTGGGGCTAACCCAGCAGTACGGATGGCATTTTTAGAACCACATCGTATCAAGGCCAGTGCGTCACTGGGGGGGATTGTGCATGCATTACTCACCGATGCGACAAGAATGAAGAAAATGCCACCCATGTACCTAGATACCTTAGGCTCTCGCATAGGACGCCGGCTGCCTATCGATACCTTGAAAACGCGCTTACAAGCGTGGTCATTAAAAAATCAAGGTCTGCTCACTGGCCGCCGCACAGACGTACCGATTCTCGCGCTAAGCTTAAAAGATGATCCTGTGTGTCCGGAGTCAGATAACCAGTTGATCGCGCGATACAGTCGCGGAGGGAAAGCCGTTACCCTCCCAAACACGCCATTACACGATGGCTATCATCGTGCACTCACAGAAACCGTCAAATGGTTTACAGACATGCTTTAAACCTATCATAAGAGGCGGTGGCCCGCATCGAAGGTGTGATCTACCGCCGAAAGCGAAGGATTGACATTCACCTGAACGTTAACCGCATGATATACCATGTACAAGGACGTTAAAGTGCCACTGGAGGACACGATGAGCGATAAAACGACGCTTTCACATGGACGATTAAAAACGCGATTTACGGCTTTGGGCCCCTATTTTCGAGAGGGGATATCGGCACCAGAACGTTACTTTTTTGATAGCCTGTCCGTATGTGTGGATGCGGAAAAAGATCCTGATGCGCGAGAATTCTGGGGATGGTGGTTTGAGTTAGCCCCCACCGAAGACGGGTTCAATTATCGCTATGGGTTTGGTCTTTATGACCACAAAGGGGATTGGGTGAATGAGTCAATTCCTCAAGAGGCGAGGGAAGCGGTAGACAAAACGCTAACTAACTTTTATACCAAGCTGTATACCTTGCTAGACCAAGAGCTCGATCTATCCTTGTCACCCAGCGCCGCGCTCACCGAGCCTAAACTGACGGGCGCCAAGTAACCGTGAATTGCCTGATCCCAGCTCTTGTTAAATGAGCAAGGGATTGATAAAAGAGACACCTAAGCTTTTGTGGATCAGGCAAGCATGACTATTCAAGACGCATTTCAAGATGGTGGCCTAGCAGCCAACATTCCCTCGCAAACTCTCGTGGTTAAATTGGGCACCAGTGTGCTTACGGGCGGCTCGACGCGCCTGGATCAAGCACATATGGTTGAGTTAGTCCGCCAATGTGCAAGGTTAAGACAACAAGGCCATCAGGTCATTATCGTCTCATCTGCAGCCATTGCAGCAGGGCGAGAGCATCTTGGTTATCCGGTATTAGCCGATACGGTTGCAAATAAGCAAATGCTTGCCGCCGTTGGCCAGTGTCGTTTGATTCAAACGTGGGAACACCTGTTTAGTTTATACGGCTTTCAGGTTGGGCAAATGTTATTAACTCGCGCCGATTTAGAACACCGAGAACGTTTTCTCAATGCCCGTGACATGCTTCATGCGTTGCTAGATAACGGTATCATCCCGATTGTGAACGAAAACGATGCGGTGGCCACCGCTGAAATAAAAGTTGGAGACAATGATAACTTGTCGGCACTGGTCGCGATTTTAGCGGATGCTGACAAGCTTTTGCTCTTAACGGATCAGCCTGGCCTATTTACCGCCGATCCTCGCGCGAATCCTGACGCTGAATTAATTCGTGAAGTGCACACGATTGATGAAACCTTACGCAAATTAGCCGGAGGCAGTGTCGGTGGCTTGGGCACCGGAGGTATGGCGACCAAACTGCAAGCGGCGGATATTGGTCGTCGAGCCGGTGTCGAAGTCACCATTGCAGCAGGCAGTAAGCCGGAGGTGATCCAAAAAGCTGCCGCCGGTGATAATGCGGGGACACGCTTTTTACCCTTAGACAGTCCGTTAGAAAGCCGCAAGCGTTGGATTTTGGCGGGTCCTCCTCCAGCAGGCGAGATCGTGGTAGATGCCGGTGCCGCCACAGCAGTGACGCAAAACGGAAGCAGTTTGTTGAGCAAAGGGATTGTCGCTGTGAAAGGCGAGTTTGTCCGTGGCGAAGTGGCACGTATTGAATCGGTTGATGGTAAGTGTCTGGCCCGGGGGATCTGTCGTTATGCCGCACGTGATTTGCGCCGTATTGCCGGCGCACATAGCCAACAGATTGCAGATATTTTAGGCTATGAGTATGGACCGGTTGCGATGCATCGCGACGATCTTGTGGTCATCGACGAATAACATCCAAGCAGAGAAGAATAGAAGAGACGAATAACAGATGAGCTTACAAACGATGGGTAAGTCGGCAAAAGATGCCGCTTACCAACTGGCAATCACATCGACCGCGACGAAAAACCAGGCGTTAGCGATCATTGCCGATGAACTTGATGCACAGCAGGCGGCCATTTTAGCCGCAAACCAAATCGATCTTGCCGCCGCTCGCGAGGCACAGATGGATGCCGCGATGTTGGATAGACTCACACTGACCCCAGAACGTCTCACCAATATGGCAAAAGACGTTAGGCAAGTCATCGCATTAGCCGATCCTGTCGGTCAACAGTTCGATCATAAACTGCTCGAAAATGGCCTGTCATTATCCAAGCGACGTGAGCCTCTGGGCGTGATTGGTGTGATTTATGAAGCGCGTCCAAATGTCACCATCGATATTGCCGCATTATGTTTGAAAACCGGCAACGCCAGCATTTTACGCGGCGGCAAAGAAACGTTCGCAACCAACCAGGTGCTGGTGAATGTGATCCAAACTGGGTTAGAAAAAGCGGGCCTTCCGCTCGCGTCCGTTCAGTATATTGATAAGCCTGATCGCGCCCTCGTCTCTGAACTGCTGACCCTTGATGATTACGTCGATATGATTATTCCCCGTGGTGGGGCAGGGCTGCATAAAATGTGCAAGCAAAACAGTACCATTCCTGTCATTATCGGTGGTTTTGGTATTAGTCATCTGTATGTTGATCACAGTGCTGATCTTGATAGAGCGCCAGAGGTGATCCTCAATGCAAAAGCAGATCGCCCATCAGCGTGCAATGCATTAGACACCTTGTTAGTGCATAAGGACGTAGCTGCGCAGTTGTTCTCGCGTTTAGTCACGCTGTTTAATCAACATAAGCTGAATGTTGTTGCCGCATCAAGTGCATTACCCTATCTGGATGGTGTTGAGCAGTTACGTGAAGCACAAACGGGTGACTTTGATACTGAGTGGCTAGGGCCGACACTGGGTGTGGCTGTTGTTGATGACGTGGATCAGGCGCTTGCGCACATGAGGACCCATAACGCGAGTCACTCCGATGCCATACTGACTAATGATTTACAATCGGCTGAAGCCTTTATCAACGGTGCCGGATCGGCGGCTGTGTATGTCAATGCATCAACGCGTTTTACCGATGGTGCGCAGTTTGGTCTTGGCGCTGAAGTGGCGGTATCCACTCAAAAGCTCCATGCCCGCGGTCCGATGGGACTCGAAGAGCTAACGACCTATAAATGGGTTGGTAAGGCTGATTACTTATCGCGCGTATAATGGCGAAAGTTAGTCAGTCATAACCGACTAGAAAAGCCGCAAGTGCATTCAGCACTTGCGGCTTTTTCTTATTTATCCGTGTACCCACTATTTACCATGTACCCACGCGATAAGACTATTTCACTTCAACGCCTTTTGCTTGTAAGTCTGCATGATAAGAGGAGCGAACAAACGGGCCACAAGCTGCATGTGTAAAGCCAAGATCTAACGCGATTTCTTTTAGTTCATCGAATTCTTCTGGTGGCACATAGCGCTCAACCGGCAAGTGGTGACGGCTTGGGGCGAGGTACTGTCCTAGCGTTAGCATTGTGACACCATGCGCACGTAAGTCTTTGAGCACCTCAACAATTTCTTCTTTGGTCTCACCGAGACCCATCATCAAGCCTGACTTGGTTGGTACGTCTGGATGCATTTCGCCAAACTTTTGCAACAGATCCAGTGACCACTGATAATTAGCACCGGGGCGCGCTTTTCGGTACAAACGCGGTGCCGTTTCAAGGTTGTGGTTGAACACATCGGGTGGATTGTCACGCAAAATATCGAGGGCTTTATCCATACGACCACGGAAGTCAGGGACCAGTGTCTCTATTTGAATATCAGGGTTAAGCGCACGGATCTCTCGGGTGCAATCGACAAAATGCTGAGCGCCGCCGTCGCGGAGATCGTCACGATCCACCGAGGTGATCACTACATAACGTAGCTTCATGTCCTTGATAGTTTGTGCCAAATGCTTTGGCTCTTCACTGTCAGGAGCCACAGGGCGGCCATGGGCCACATCACAGAAAGGGCAACGACGTGTACAGATGGCACCTAGAATCATAAAGGTTGCCGTACCGTGGCTAAAGCACTCAGCCAAGTTAGGACACGACGCTTCCTCACACACCGAGTGGAGGTTATTTTTACGCATCGCGTCTTTAATTTCTTTTATACGCGCAGTTTCAGCCGGGAGCTTGATTTTCATCCAATCAGGCTTGCGCAGCACTTCTTTTTGCTCGGTCTGCATATTTTTGACCGGGATAAGCGCCATTTTATCGGCGTCGCGGTATTTAACGCCGCGTTCCATCTGAATCGGTTTGCTCATAAATCGCTGCTTTCCGTTGTAAACTCAACCTGAGAGTAACCTAACTGTTGAGTTAAAGTGTCTACCAGCACAGGTTGGACGTCAGCGAGTGTGACGTGATCAACCTGATCGCTCAGTTGCGTCATGGCCATACCGGCATACCCACATGGGTTGATGCGCTGGAATGGTGATAAATCCATATTGATGTTTAGTGCCAATCCGTGGAATGAGCATCCGCGACGGATGCGGAGCCCAAGAGAACATATTTTTGCATCGTTAACGTAAACGCCAGGTGCATCGGGTCGCGCGTAAGCGTCGACGTGGAAGTGTGCCAGCGTGTCAACGACTAGATTTTCAATATGACTAACCAGTGCCCGCACACCGACTTTTTTTCTTTTAAGATTAATCAGGAAATAGGCAATCAGCTGACCGGGACCATGATAGGTAACTTGCCCCCCACGGTCTGATTGTACGACTGGAATGTCTCCCGGGACCAAAATATGTTCCGTTTTTCCCGCTTGCCCTTGGGTAAAAACGGGGTCATGTTCAACCAACCAGACCTCATCTTGGGTCTGTTCATCACGTGTGTCGGTGAAGTCACGCATCTGTTCCCAAACACGTGAATACGGTTGACGGCCGAGGTGTCTCACAACGAGTTGGTGCTGCAAACCCATTTCCCATATTGTTGTCAGTGGCGATATTATAGAGCCTGGCGGCGTGATTAAAAGCCGCCAGTCGTGTGGGTATTTGAATTAAAGAACCATACGGACGATATCAATATCGCTGAGTTCTTTATAAAGCGTCTCAACTTGCTCAATGGAGGTCGCTTTAATGGTAATAGACACCGAGTGATAGTTGCCTTTTGCACTCGGTTTGACGGCGGGGCTATAGTCTCCCGGCGCATGGCGTTGAATAACGCTTAACACTTGATCCGGTAGCTCAGGTTTCGCTTGGCCCACGACCTTGTAGGTAAATTGGCAAGGAAACTCCAGCAGGTCTTTTAATTTTGGTTGCTCTTGCATGTAAACTCCTAACAGTATGTCTGTTAAGACACACGTTTGTGCGATTGATCACGATTAACGCGAAATACTAATCGGCTAAGAGTCAGAAAACAAGCCGCCCACGAGGTTGGAGGGCGGCGTAAAGTAGAGGTTATCCAAGTAAGTTTTTGAACATCATCACGATGTAGTCAATGAAACGGCTAAAGATACCGCCTTTTTCGACATCGTTGAGGGCAACCAGTGGATATTCAGCGATGTCTTCATCATCAACTTGATAGAACAACTTACCGACCACGTCGCCCTGACTGATAGGCGCTTCGAGGGTTTGTTCTAAAACAAAGCTCGCTTTCAAATCGCGTGCTTTACCGCGAGGAAGAGTGACAAAGGTATCTTCGGTGACGCCCAGCGCGACTTCGTCTGTATCACCCATCCATACTTTCTCAGTGACAAAGGTTTCATTAGCCTTATGCGGTGCAACTGTTTCAAAGAAACGGAAACCATAGTTCAGCAGCTTTTTACTCTCAGCCTTACGGGCATTTGCACTCTTCGTCCCCATGACAACTGATATAAGGCGCATGTCGCCCTCAGTCGCTGACGTGACGAGGTTGTAACCGGCCCCATCAGTGTGGCCCGTTTTAATGCCATCGACATTCAGGCTTTTATCCCAGAGCAAGCCATTACGGTTGTATTGAGTAATGCCGTTGTAGGTAAAGGCTTTTTCTTTATATATCCGATACTCTTCTGGCACATCACGAATCAGCGCTTGGCCGAGTAACGCCATATCATAGGGGGTGGTATACAAATTTTGAGAGTCTAAACCATGCACATTAGAAAAATGCGAGCTGTTCATGCCCAAGCTTTCGCCCCAGCGGTTCATCAAATCGACAAAGGCGTCTTCAGAGCCCGCAACATGTTCTGCCATCGCCACACAGGCATCATTACCGGATTGGATGATGATACCGCGGTTTAGATCGGCCGCTTTGACCGTGGTGCCGACCTCGATAAACATTTTTGACGATTCAGGGTAATTTTTTGCCCAGGCGTTTTCGCTAATGACAACATCATCATCCATTGAAATGTTACCACGCTCGACTTCTTGGCCGATGACGTAGCTGGTCATCATTTTGGTTAAGCTGGCTGGATTGAGGCGCTCATGAGCATTATATTCTGCCAATACTTTGCCAGAATGGTAATCCATGAGCACATATCCTTTCGCCGCAATTTGCGGTGCATCAGGGATGACAGCGGGCGCGGCTTGGACAGTCGCTGTGGTAAGCACAGCCGCGGAAAGCAGCGCGCGTATGCGAAAAACGGTTTTATTCATCATTGTTAGTACTTTTGTCGGTTATCGATGTCGATACTGTATTTGTCACTATACCAAATTGCGTAGAGAGCGACAGGCTCGATTTCTTTAACTTATTGATTATCTGTTTTGGCACTTGTTACCGATGAGTCAGTACTCACAAGTGCCTCGGTGACGATAAAGGCGCCCGGCAATTGGTGCTGTTTTGCTGTGCGCATCGCTTGTTGTGCTTGGCCACGGTCGTAAAACGGACCAAAACGTACGCGATAAACTTGGTCACGGCGCGCGATATGAGTAGGTAGACCATGGTTTTTTGCTAATTGTTCCGCGGTTTGATTGGCTTTTAAACCATCTGAAAGCGCCGCCAGTTGAACATAATAGGCATGATGCCGGGCGGAGTGCCATTCATCTGCCTTGGGTTTTTCAGGGGAGATAAGCCGCAGTGAGACAGGCGCAGTGCCGGTTTTTAACACGTCCAACTTTTTCGCTGCAGCATAGCTAAGATCAATCACGCGTTGGTTGTGAAAAGGACCGCGGTCATTGACACGCACAACTGCTTTTTTGCCATTGTTTTGGTTAGTGACTTCGACATAGCTCGGCAAGGGCAAGGTTTTGTGCGCCGCAGACATGGAGTACATATCGTAGACCTCACCATTGGAGGTGCGATGGCCGTGAAACTTCTCTCCATACCAGGAGGCAATTCCTGCTTGTTGATACCCCTTAGGCTTACGTAAAATCTTGTATGACTGCCCGTTTAACGTGTAATCCTTATTACCCGCGAGGCTGTAAGGCTCATATTTAGGGTGTGCGTCCTCAACATGAATGGTTTGTGGAACCCGCTCTGGGGCTTTGTCATTATGCATATCGTAGCGCCCTTGCTGGTTGCTACAGGCGCTGAATAAAAGGGAAGTAATAACAACAAGAATAGCTCGCATGTTTATGCCCTGGATAACATTTTACGGTGAGTATGAATGGACATGAGAATACCAAAACCCGCCATGAGCGTGACCATTGAGGTGCCACCATAGCTGATTAAAGGTAAGGGTACCCCAACCACAGGTAAAATACCGCTGACCATGCCAATGTTGACAAAAACATAAACAAAAAAGCTCAACACAATACTGCCCGCCATCATACGGCCAAAGGCGGTTTGTGCTCGGCTTGCCAACATTAACCCTCGCCCAATCAAAAACACATATAAAGCCAGTAGCACGCAAACACCCACTAACCCCCATTCTTCGGCGATGACGGCAAAAATAAAATCAGTATGGCGTTCAGGGAGAAACTCGAGCTGCGACTGTGTTCCATGGAGCCAGCCTTTACCGGTTAAACCGCCCGAGCCTATCGCGATCTTAGATTGGATAATGTGATAGCCGGCACCGAGCGGATCCGATTCAGGATTAAACAAGGTAAGCACCCGTGTTCGTTGGTAATCGTGCATCAGGAAAAACCAAAGTACTGGTATAAAGCTGGCAAGCGCGACGACAGCAGCGGTGATGATTTTCCAACTGATACCGGCTAGGAACAACACGAATATGCCGGATGCGGCGATCAATATAGAGGTCCCTAAATCGGGTTGTTTGGCAATCATGAGTGTAGGGACCAACAACAAGAATAGCGCGATCAGCAAAGTAGATATTTTCGGGGGGAGGGGGTCTTTACCAATAAAGCGAGCCAGCATTAAAGGCACCGCCAATTTAATGATTTCTGAAGGCTGAAAGGTAACAAAACCCAGATCAAGCCAGCGTTGTGCCCCTTTGGCGGTTTCTCCGACGAATAATACCGCCGCTAATAACACCACGCCTACGGCGTATAAATAGGGTGACCAAAACTCATAGTGGCGAGGAGGAACTTGGGCGAGTGCAAACATGACGGCAAGTGCCAGCGTCATGCGAATGGCTTGGCGTTCCATCATCGCCAGGCTTTGCCCGCTTGCGCTATACATGACCACCAGCCCGAAGCCCATTAGTAACAAAACACCAATCAGCATGGGCAAATCGAGATGTAAGCGGTCAAACAAAGAGCGTTTGGTGCTGGCTTGAGCTAACGAACTCATTATTTTTCCTCCTCCGTCTCTTTGTCTTCCACTAGAATATGATCGAAGATACGGCGCGCGATCGGCGCACCATTGCTTGACCCGCCACCGGCATTTTCTAACACCATAGATACCGCGACTTCGGGATTTTCAAAAGGCGCGAACCCCATAAATAGCGCATGATCGCGCAGATGTTCGGCGATTTCATCGGCGTTATACTCTTCGTTTTCGCCTAGGCCAAAGACCTGAGCGGTGCCCGATTTTCCTCCCGATAGATACTCAGCGGAGCGGAAAGCACGACGCGCTGTCCCTTTACGCCCATGATTAACTAATTGCATGCCTTTTAGTCCCACATCCCAATACTTGTCCTCTACCCCTTTTATCGGTGGAAATGGCTCAGCCTTCGGTTTGTGTTCACCCGTTTCATCGCGGGTTTTCATTAATAGTTTTGGGGCTTTCACTTCGCCACGGTTAAGCAACACCGTAAGTGCTTTAACAATCTGCATGGGTGTCGCCGTCCAGTAGCCTTGTCCAATACCAACCGGAATGGTGTCACCCTTGTACCAAGGTTGCCGATATCGGCTTCTTTTCCATTCTCGGTTAGGCATATTGGCACTGCTCTCTTCTTGAATATCAATGCCTGTGTATTGGCCAAACCCGAATCGACCCATCCATGATGATAATTTATCAATCCCCATGTCGTAGGCGATTTGATAGAAAAACGTATCAACCGATTCTTCAATCGATTGAACAATATTAACGCGGCCATGGCCCCAGGTACGCCAGTCACGGAATGGACGGGTGTCTGAATTAGGGATGCGCCAATAACCAGGGTCATTGCGGGTGGTCTGGGTCGTGATCACGCCTTCTTCCAACGCAGAGACAGCGATAAAAGGCTTCACCGTTGAGGCGGGGGGATAAATGCCTAGGGTCGCCCGATTCACCAGTGGACGATCTTTATTATTGAGTAATTGCTGATACTGTTTACTCGAAATGCCGTGGACGAATAAGTTCGGATCATAGCTTGGGGTCGATACCATGGCCAATATCCCGGAGGTGTTAGGATCAACCACCACCACTGCACCACGGCGATCGCCAAGAATACCGCGCACGTACAGCTGCAAATCAATATCGAGGTTGAGGATTAAGTCTTTACCGGGCTCAGGGGGAACGTACTTAAGTGTCCGGATCACACGACCTCGGCTATTCACTTCGACTTCCTGATAGCCGGCTTTTCCGTGTAACTCGGACTCGTAATATTTTTCTATCCCGATTTTGCCAATGTCACGCGTCGCTCGGTAGTTATTGAGCACGTCTTTTTGTCGCAACTTGGCAATATCGCGATCATTAATTCTTGCGACATAACCCAGCACGTGCGTCAACGCATCGCCATATGGGTAATGACGTTTTAGATAGGCTTTGATTTCAACCCCGGTAAATTGATGCTGGTGGGCGGAAAAAATCGCGACCTCTTTGTCAGTCAGTTGTGTTTTGAGTGCCACGGCATTAAAACGGCGAGAGCGGCGACGTTCTTGTTGAAAACGTGCAATATCTTTGTCATCCAGCGACAACAAGCGCTTAAGCTTGGCCAAGGTTGCCGACATATCATCGACTTGCTCGGGGGTCACTTCTAAATGATAAACCGGGCGGTTTTCAGCCAGCAGTTTTCCATGGCGGTCATAAATGAGGCCACGGTTAGGCGCGACAGGGACCACTTTAATACGATTATCATTCGAGCGAGTTTGGTAGTCTTGATGCTCGGTTACTTGAATATGATAAAGGTTGGTGAGCAACGCTCCAACAAGCGCCATAATGCCGACAAAAGAGACAATAGCGCGGCGCACAAATAACGCAGCCTCGGTACTGTGGTCTCGGATTTCAACTCGTTGGCGCTTCATCTGTCGTTATTCTCGATGATAAGGATGGTTGGTGGTGAGACTCCAAGCGCGATACAGGCTCTCCGCCATGATGACGCGAACCAGTGGGTGTGGCAGGGTCAGAGGCGAAAGTGACCAGCTTTGCTCAGCGGCTGCTTTACAGTCGGGGGCCAACCCTTCTGGGCCACCAATTAAAATGGCGACATCGCGCCCGTCCAGTTTCCACTTTTCGAGTTGACTGGCTAATTGCGGCGTATTCCAAGGCTTGCCGGGAATATCTAAGGTAACGATACGACTACCTCGATTCACCGCAGCGAGCATGGCTTCGCCTTCTTTTTGTAAAATGCGGGCAATGTCTGCATTTTTACCGCGTTTACCGGCAGGCACTTCAACCAGCTCAAGTGGCATGTCTTTTGGAAAGCGGCGCTGATACTCATCAAAGCCTTGTTGTACCCACTTGGGCATTTTATTGCCGACTGCAATCAACTGGATTTTCATGGATTAATTCCAGAGTTTTTCCAGTTGATAAAGTTGGCGTTGTTCTTCTTGCATGACGTGAACCATGACGTCGCCTAAATCGACAACGACCCACTCACTGTCATCTTTGCCTTCTGTTCCCATGGCGCCAATATCAGCCGCTTGGGCTTGCTCACAAACGTGATCGGCAATTGAAGCCACATGGCGACGTGAATTGCCTGTACAAAGCACTAAAAAGTCAGTAATGCAGGATTTATCTCGTACGTCTAGCGTCACGATATCGCTGGCTTTTAACTCATCGACTTTGTCGGCGACAAACTGTTTTAATTCGGTAGCTTGCAAAGAGAACCTCGATGTATGTGCTGATTGTATTCAGTGGCAGTATATCACTTGGCAGCCCTTTGGACACGCTAGGGCGCCAGAGGTTCGGCGGGTTGGCACATAAGTGCACAAAAATAGTGCAGATTAGGCCAAGGGTCACTGCCAAAATCGGTTTTTAACTGTATCTCTAACTCAGCGAGCTGGTGCAGTAATGAGGCGAGACGCACTTTGTTTAGCCGATTGAGTGCTGCGGTGATCATGGGTCTACGCGCTTGCCAAACACGCAACTGATCGAATAGCACGTTGAGTGGTCGCCCTTGTTGCCCTTGCTCTTGGATTGTATAGAGTTGTTTGAGTTCTTTTTGGATCAAACGCAGTAACAAGGTGGGCTCTTCGCCTTCGGCATGCAGTTGTTCGATAATACGCTGCGCGCGATTGGCCTTACCGGCAAGTAGCGCATCGGTCAGTTGGAAAGGGGTGAAGTGATGATGCCGCGACAACGCACTCTCAATCCGAGGTAAGGTAAGGGCACCATCGGGATAAAGTAAGTGGAGGATTTGTAAACTTTGCACCAGCGCGAGTAAGTTGCCTTCATGCCATTGGGCAAGCAACTGCAGCGCGGGTTGATCGGGTTGTAGCCCGAGATGGCGGCAGCGCTGTTCAATAAAACGGGGCAAGTGACGTGCATCTGGGGTTTGGCAAACCACATACAAGGCTTGCTTTGCCAACGTGGTAAACCACTTGGCACTTTCTTGCTTTTTATTGAGCCGCTCGCCTTGAACGAGCAAGAGAATATCAGGATGGAGATAGCTGGCAAGCTCGGTCAGTTGCTTGGCTTGGGCGCTGCTCAGGCCATTTTCAGGACAGGTCAATTCAATAATCTGCCGAGAGGAAAACAAACTGAGGGCTTGGCAGCAGTCAAACACTTCTTGCCAATCTAATTGCCCATCAATCATAAACTTATGATGCTCTTCAAAGCCTTGTGAGCGTGCCGCGTGGCAAATGGCATCACGAGACTCGAGCTTTAACAAAGGATCGGTGCCAAAGACTAAGTAAGTTTGACGCAGTGGCTGATTAAGCTGCTGCGCCAATTGTTCTGGATAGGCTCTCATCATTGCGCGGGCTGTGTTTCAGTTTGACGCGTTTCGATGATCACATTGGGCTCAGTGGGCGCCTCTCCCTGTTCGAGTTGCTCTAATGCCGCTTGTTCCGCTTGCTGACGCTCAAATGCGGCGATATCCCCTTTCAGTTGAGACAGTTGACGCATTATTTGACGGGTCGCCTCGGTACGCATTTCTGCGACTAACTTATTTTGCTCGACTGACTTGGCCAACGCGGTCAGTGGGTTATCGAGAAAGTTACGGCTCAAGGTCGTATTGTAGGTGTAACTACCTTTCCCCGGCACAGTGACACGATAACGTGCAACATAGCGAAACTCTTTCTCTGCTACTCGGCTGTTTTGATAGAGCGACAAAGTTTGTGCACTATCACTTTCGCTAAGCAACTCGATATTCGCCACGTCGTCAGAGGGTGACACCATCTGAACGTTATGTTGACGCAAAGCGTTGCGCATTTGGCGAGTCAGCTCCCCATAGGGGTCAAAACTCGTCAATGACACTTTGTCTACCTCATCGGGCAAATTATAGCTGCCACGCAAGGCAAACCCGCAAGACGCGATGGTCAGTGAGACCATCGCGACGAGCAGGGAGCGAAGCACAGTGTTAAACAGATCCACTCCATCGCTCCTTGTTAGTTAGCAACAATATTAACCAGTTTCCCTGGTACATAAATGACTTTGCGAACCGTTTTACCGTCGGTAAATTTGACCACGTTTTCGTCTGACATGGCTTGTGCTTCAACGGCTTCTTTCTCGGCGTCGGCGGCCACGGTGATCTTGGCACGTAGCTTACCGTTTACTTGCACAATGATTAGCTTTTCCTCCTCGACCAAGGCCGCTTTATCGGCTTGCGGCCAATCGGCACTGTCGATATCGGTTTCGCCCAGGGCCTGCCAAAGCGTAAAGCAGATGTGCGGGGTGATGGGATATAGCATCAATACCACGGCTTTGAGTGCTTCGTCTAACACAGCACGGTCTTGTTCATTGTCCTGTGGCGCTTTAACTAAGCGATTCATCAGCTCCATGATCGCGGCAATGGCGGTGTTGAACGTCTGACGACGGCCCATGTCATCACTGACTTTGGCGATGGCTTTGTGCACATCACGGCGCAAGGCTTTTTGATCATTATTGAGCGTATCGACTGCCAGCGCAGTAACGTCGCCTTTGTGGGTGTGCTCATAGACCAGTTTCCAAACACGGCGTAAGAAACGGTGTGAACCTTCCACGCCAGACTCTTGCCATTCCAACGTCATGTCCGCCGGTGCGGCAAACATCATAAAGAGACGCATGGTATCGGCACCGTATTTTTCCACCATTAATTGGGGATCAATGCCGTTGTTCTTTGACTTTGACATCTTGGTCATGCCTGCGTGGGTGACGGCGTTCCCTTGGCTGTCGACCGCATGAATAATTTGCCCTTTGGTGTCCCGTTCAACGGTCACATCAGTCGGCGAGACCCAAACACGTACCCCTTTTTCGTCGGTGTAATAAAATGCATCGGCGAGCACCATACCCTGACAGAGTAACTGCTTGAATGGCTCGTCGCTATCGACCATATTTTCATCGCGCAATAGTTTATGGAAAAAGCGCGAATACAACAGGTGCATACAAGCGTGCTCAATGCCACCGATATACTGATCGACCGGTAGCCAATAATTGGCGGCGCTTGGGTCGAGCATTTGATCCGCTTGCGGTGAGCAATAACGTGCGTAGTACCACGACGACTCCATAAAGGTATCGAAAGTGTCGGTTTCACGCAGCGCTGGCTTACCTTGATATTGCGTTTGTGCCCATTGCTTGTCAGCTTTGATAGGGCTTTGTACACCATCCATCACCACATCTTCTGGCAGGATGACGGGCAGCTGCTCAGTTGGGACAGGAACAACCTCACCGTCTTCGGTATTCAGCATCGGAATTGGCGCACCCCAATAACGCTGACGAGAGACGCCCCAATCACGTAAACGGAAATTAACCGTTTTCTTGCCTTTACCTAGCGATTCAAGCTTGCTCGCAATCGCATCGAAGGCCGCGTTAAAATCTAACCCGTCAAACTCACCCGAGTTAAACAGCTTACCTTTTTCGGTATACGCTTGTTCTGACAAATCGGGCGCATGGCCGTTTTCATCGAGGATCACCGGCTCGATATCCAGCGCGTACTTATGAGCAAATTCGAAGTCGCGTTGGTCGTGAGCAGGCACCGCCATCACGGCGCCAGTGCCGTAATCCATCAATACAAAGTTAGCGACAAAGATAGGGACACGACGCCCGTTCAATGGGTGCGTGGCATACAAACCGGTCGCCATGCCTTTTTTCTCCATGGTCGCCAGCTCGGCTTCGGCAACTTTGGTGTTACGGCACTCTTGTACGAATTCAGCGAGGGCAGGGTTGTCTTTGGCCGCCGCCTCCGCGAGGGGGTGACCGGCGGCAATCCCCACGTAAGTGACGCCCATCAGCGTATCTGGACGCGTGGTGTAGACGTCGAGTGCGGGGTGATCGCCTTCAACATCAAACGTCAGCTCGACACCTTCTGAGCGACCAATCCAGTTACGCTGCATGGTTTTTACCATGTCTGGCCAGCCGTCCAGTTTGTCGATGTCTTGCAGCAGCTCTTCTGCGTAATCGGTGATTTTAATAAACCACTGCGGGATTTCTTTTTGCTCAACCGGCGTATCGCAGCGCCAGCAGCAACCTTCGTGAACTTGCTCATTGGCGAGCACGGTCTGATCGTTGGGACACCAGTTCACTGATGAGGTCTTTTTATAAACCAGCCCCTTGTTGTAGAGCGTGGTAAAGAAGCCTTGCTCCCAGCGGTAGTAATCGGGACTACAGGTGGCGACTTCACGGCTCCAGTCGTAGCCAAAGCCCAGCATTTTTAGCTGGCCTTTCATGTAATCAATGTTTTCGTAAGTCCAAGGCGCGGGCGCGGTTTTGTTTTTGATCGCAGCGCCTTCGGCAGGAAGGCCAAACGCATCCCAACCAATCGGCTGCATGACATTCTTGCCTTGCAGTCGCTGATAACGGGAAATGACATCACCGATGGTGTAGTTACGGACATGCCCCATGTGCAGTCGGCCACTTGGGTAAGGAAACATAGAAAGACAGTAGAATTTTTCTTTGTTAGGGTCTTCATGAACCACAAAGGTTTTATTGTCATCCCAATGGGCTTGAACTTTTTGTTCAATATCTTGCGGGCTATATTGTTCTTGCATCGATGGCTTCCGAGATTCTGTGAGAAAGGTAAAACCTGAAAGAGAAATATCAGCATAGAATAACGAAAGGCAGAGACCGCAACAACACTTGAATCAGGACAGGACCATGAATAAAGAGAAAGAACCCCAACAAAGTATCATCGAGCGGGTAAAAGAGGCGTTAGAAAACAGCCCCGAGGCACTGTCTCATTGGGTGACCTTGTCTGATCAATACCTCAAAGCCGCGGCCGATCTGACCAAAGATGAATGGGCCTTGATCGAGGCATACTTTAAACGTGATGTGAAAGCGTTCGGTGAACAGTACGATAAATCTCAAACCGAAGAGATTGATAGTCAGGTGTTTAACGATCTGATTGCTAACTCGATTTGGGAGCAATTGGCAGAGATCACCGACCGTACGCAGCTAGAGTGGCGTGAAGTGTTCGATGATCTTCAACATCATGGCGTTTATGAAGCGGGTGAAATTGTCGGACTGGGCGTGTTGCAATGTGAACAGTGCCATCATCAAACGCGGCACAGCCGGGTCGATGTGATTGCACCGTGTACGCAATGTGGTCATCGCTACTTTTCTCGCCGCCCTTACCCGGTGTAAGCCAAGTTTTAGAGCTTGGCTTTTGCGTTTGGTTTTAAAGCGCGGGTCGGTCTATCCGTGGCCAAAGGTGCCTAAGAGGCGTCGTCGCGACCTTCAAAGCGCTGGCGTTCGTCTTTTTCGACTTGAGAAAGCCGTGGCAGCTTTAGGCCTTGTGATTGCCCCATCCAACGGGCAAAGACAATATTACAAGCAAATGCCGCGGTGACGAAGACGAGCTCTGCAGCAGCCATCCACCGTTCGCCTTCATCGACATAGAGAATGGTAAGGGCGTGTAAAAAATAGAACATCAAAATAAAGTTGGCCCATGCATGGGTAAACGCTTTGCCTTTGATGATCCCAGGTAAAGGGAGCAGTAAAGGGATTGTCCAGCCAATGGTCACCGCCCATGCATTCAAGTGAGGATGGGGCGATAAGTAAGCATGCCACGCGACCACCCAAGCAATGAGGCCAAGGTTACTCAGCAAAGACAATTTGCGCATGAAGGCGAGCCGAGGATCTGTCACGATTCTGTCCTTTTATCTTAGGTGGTGGTAAAAAGTGTGGGCAAAACGCGCCAAGCGTCGGCCTAATGTTTTTGCGATTTGCTTTTCGTCGGCCATTAAAGGGTGATGTGGCTCCGCAACACTGGATGCACCGTAAGGGGAACCGCCGCCTTCCGTTGTATGAAGCGCACGCTCGCTGTGTGGAACACCGACTAACATCATACCATGATGAAGTAAGGGGATGGTCATCGTGAGCAGCGTGGTTTCTTGGCCACCATGAAGCATTGATCCGGCGCCAAAGACCGCGGCGGGTTTATCAATTAAGGCACCCGATAACCATTCGCCACTGGTACTATCGATAAATTGCTTCAATGGCGCGGCCATGTTGCCAAAACGTACCGGACTGCCGAGCGCGAGGCCATGGCAATCTAATAGATCCTGACGGCTGACAAAGGGATCGTTTGGCGAGACGTCCGGTATTTTGCCATCGGCATAAGCAGGCAGCTCGGGCACCGTTCTCAACACCGCCTCAACGCCTTGCGCTTCAATACCGCGTGCAACTTGTTGAGCAAGCTTACGTGTATTACCTGAACGGCTGTAATAAAGCACGAGAACTTGTGTCATTGAACGAATACCAATACATTTTCGGGTGGGCGGCCGATGACCGCTTTGTCGCCTTGAACGGCAATGGGACGTTCAATCAGTTTTGGGTGATTAACCATTGCCTCCAACAATTGCGCTTCTTCCACCGAAGCATCGCCCAAATTGGCTGCCTTGTAATCCGCTTCTTTGGTGCGCATCATGTCGCGAAATGATGCCATGCCCAGCTGTCGCTTTAACTCACGGAGCGTATCGGCAGATAATGGCGTCTCTAAATATTTAACGATTGTCGGCGTGACGCCCTTTGACTCAAGCAGCTTGAGGGTTTCTCGACTTTTTGAGCAACGTGGATTGTGGTACAGAGTAATGGGGCTCACAACATCTATCCTTTTTAAGTTGAGTTAACGATCACTGAGCGCTTTAAAGCGTGCCTGCTGATGGCGTAATTGATCGATACGCGCATCATAACGTGCTTGTGCCAAGCTGCCTAACTCAGCCAGTTGAGCGGCTTGGGTGTAGTTACGAATGGCTTTGCTCCATTGACCGCGCAGCGCGTAACGCTCTCCTTGAGCAGCTAATTCACCGTCACGGTGTGTGCCAGTGCTTTCGTACGCTTGTTGTAACAAAAACCATCCGTTGCTGTCATCGGCATGCTGGTGGGTGTAGCGCTCTAATGCCTTGATCGCTTCACCGCCACGCTTGGCTTTTACCAAGGTGTAAGCGTGATTAAGCAACAGTACGCGATTGTTGGGCTGCTGGTTCAAGGCTTGATTCAGGCGGGATAAGGCGCTGTCATACTGCTTTTCGCCAATCTCTAAGTCGGTCATCGCGTCAATATAAAAACGATTATTGGGTTGGGCTTTAATGAGGGGCGCCAGCTTCTCACGCGCTTGTTGATAGCGCCTTGCATCAATATCCAACAGCGCCATGCCGTAATCAAGGCTATGTTTTTCCGCTGGCGATGCTGCTTTATGACGCCGTTCAAACCAGTCCATGGCGGAGCGATCAGCGATACCGCTATATCGTGCAACGATACGCGCTCGTGCGAGTTGGTAATCGGGAGAGTCGGGCACGCTTTTTTGAGGATACTGACGCGCCCGCGCGCGTGAATCTGTGATCCGAGACGCGGGTAATGGGTGAGTGCTGAAATACTCCGGCATTTGACTGGCGTAGCGGTACTCATCGGCTAACCGAGAGAAAAAGCGTGGCATCGCCTCAACATCGAAATCCGCGCGAGCGAGGGTTTCAATTCCGACGCGGTCGGCCTCTTCTTCGTTACGGCGGGTAAAGTTTATTTGGCTTTGCATACTCCCCGCCGTTGCTGCATGAGCTGCGGCAATCCCTGCTTCAGGCGCTGCAATCGCGAGCATTAAAGAGCCGACTAAAGCGGCAACCGTTAGCGGCGAGGTTTGTGCCTGCGCTTCCATGCTGCGCGCAAGGTGGCGTTGGGTCACGTGCGCAATTTCGTGCGCCATCACAGATGCCAGTTCGCTTTCTGTCTTGGCATGCAGGAAAAGCCCAGAATGCATGGCTACATACCCGCCAAAAAAGGCAAACGCATTGATCGCTTGATTATCAATCAAAATAAATTGGAAGGGCGTGCGGACATCGTTGGCGTTCGCCACCAACCGATGCCCGAGGGCGTTAACATATTCACCGAGTAAAGGATCATCAATAATGGGTTTGCTGGCTCGTAGCATTCGCATATAAGCATCACCAAACTCTTTTTCTTTTGCCACCGACAGCGTACTCGCGGCAGCGGTGCCAATGTTAGGCAAATCACTTTGATATGACTCGACGTTTGCTGACACAGGCGCACTGACCAATGTCCCTGCAAGCGCATAGGCGACGAGGCGGCGAGCCGTTTTTCCTTTCCAAGAGCAAGATGCACGTGGCGGCATAAGTGTCATTACCTTTTAAAATACGCAAGTGTACTTAAGTACAGACCGATAAAACCTGTCTGGGTTTCGTTGGCGTTCTATCTAATGTCCATTACAATACCAACGATAATACCGACCGGTGAGACAGAATGGAATGTCAAACTCTTGATTTACGAGCACATGTTTGCCCAATGGCCCTGCTACTCGCCAAGCGTGCAGCAGCGTCGTTGCGTGCCGGCGAGCAGTTAGTGATTTTACTGGGCGATCAAGGCGCGAAAAACGATATTCCAACCTACTTTACTCGTGAAGGATTTACCATTGCTTGGTTAGATACGCCAGCCTCGCGTTTACACGTCACAAAACAATAACGAGCCTGATATGTTTGAATTGCTACATCGCTGGTATCGGCGACGCTTTTCCGACCCACATGCGGTCAGCCTAGTGCTGATTCTTTTGGTCGGTTTTGTCACCATCTATTTTTTCGGCAACTTATTGGCGCCTTTACTCGTGGCCATTGTCATGGCGTATTTACTCGATTGGCCAGTCAATCGTCTTAGTCGACTGGGGCTGCCTCGCACGTTATCGGTTTTGGTGGTGATCGCCTTGTTTGCCAGCTTCACATTCATGGCGTTGTTTGGCTTGGTACCGACGATTTGGAATCAAGGGATAAGCCTGGTGGCCGATGTGCCGAACATGTTTAATAACATGCAGATGCTGATGATGAGCTTACCCGAGCGCTATCCAGGATTAATTAATCCGCATATGGTGAACACACTGGTCGATGCCTTGCAGTTTAAAGTCCTCAACATCGGGGAAACCTTGGTAAGGGGATCGTTATCATCGCTGGTGAACATCGTGGCGCTAGCGGTCTATTTGATTTTGGTCCCGCTCTTGGTTTTCTTCTTACTGAAAGATAAAACGCAAATGTTGGCGATGTTTAAAGGATTATTGCCGCGTAATCGCCGCCTTGCCTCTCGGGTTGGTCATGAGATGAACCAACAGATATCGAATTACATTCGCGGGAAAGTGACCGAGATTATTATTGTTGGTATCACCAGCTATCTGACTTTCATGTTACTTGATCTCCGCTATGCCGTGTTGCTAAGTGTCGCCACCGGCTTTTCTGTCCTTGTCCCCTATATCGGGGCGGCCATTGTTACGGTGCCGATAGCAATCGTGGCCCTTTTCCAATGGGGACTTGAGCCCGGGTTTTGGTATGTGATGATTGCTTACGGCGTGATTCAAACCCTTGACGGTAACGTCCTTGTGCCGGTGCTTTTCTCGGAAGCGGTCAATTTACACCCGGTGGCACTCATCATAGCCGTACTGGTTTTCGGTGGACTCTGGGGCTTTTGGGGGGTATTTTTTGCCATTCCATTGGCGACGTTAGTGAAAGCGGTATGGCAAGCATTGCCTGAAATTGAGCTCGATGATGATCCAAAAAAAGACGTAGAGTGATCCATCTTGTTTTCAGGCTCCTAAATAAAGGAGCTGAGCGGCACGAGCACAGGCTTTACCGTGATCAGTTTGGCCCACAGAAGTAGTAATGAAAAACAGGGTTGGCATGGTACAAAACAGGCAAGAACATACGCATTTAGAGGGGTTCCGCGTCGCTGTGATCGGTGGCGGCGTGGCGGGCACGACAGCGGCCATGCGACTGGCTGAACGTGGTATTGATACCCAAGTGTTTGAAGCGGGAACCGGGCTAGTCAGTGGCCCACCTATCTGTCATCTTCATGCGGGCGGCAATTTGTATCGAGAAATCTCGCTCGACCAGTGCTTAACCTTACTGGACCAGTCCGTTGCGACCGTACGCATGTATCCGCACTCTGTGAATCGCCGCCCAACGGTGTTGGCGGTGCCAGAGCAAGACCCAGGATCGTTAGACAGTGTGATTGCACGATTGGAAACCTTGCGCGAGCGTTATGCGCAATTGGTCGAGCTTGATAGCGCCAACAAAGTGATGGGCGAACCTGCTGATTATTTCCGCCTGTATCAGCAATCAGACCTTGAAGCGCTGAAAGCAAAAGATTATCGCAGTATAACCGATTCGGCTGATCAGTGGATGTGGCCGGTTGCGCAGTCGCTGGACCTAAGTGCGATGAAGTATCCGTTGGTATTGGTGCAAGAATACGGGCTGAGTGTATTTCGCCTCGCCGCTGAAGCGCAATTAACGCTTGCCGACGTGCCGCATTGCCAACTCAACTTTAATCATAAGGTCGTGGATACACAGCAGACAGCGTCGGGTTGGCAAGTGACGTATCAAGATAAGGCAGGCCAATCGCACACCACTGAGGTTGACTATCTGATTAATGCGGCGGGATTTCGCACCGGGACCATTGACGATATGGCGGGCTTCGGGCGTCAGCGTCTGGTTGAGTACAAGGCAGCGTACGTCGCCCACTGGACGTCGACGGCGTACCAATGGCCAGAAATTATTGTTCATGGCCAGCGAGGCACGCCACAAGGTATGGCACAACTGACGCCTTATCCTGATGGTTTCTTTCAACTGCACGGCATGACGCAAGACGTGACCCTCTTTGAACGTGGCTTGGTGAAAAGCTCAGTGCAATCGGCGCAACCGAATGTCGACGCGCGCTATGTTAAAAACATCGATCAAGGTTGGGACTGGGATCAAGTGTGCCAGCGCACGGACCGGGCCATCGAACATTTTGCTCAATGGCTGCCTGAGTTTAAGCAGGCCGAAGTCGGAGGAAAACCCTTGTGTGGCGCGCAACAAATCCCCGGTGAGGATCCGTCGCTGAGGGCGTCGGATGTGTCTTTCGATGGTGAGCGCTACGCGCGGATGGAAATCGTGAAAGCCTCCTCGGCGCTGACGGCGATAAACAAAGTCCTGACGCAATTTGAAGATGCCGGCTGGATTTCGCCAACCTCTCATTACGTCATGACGCGCCCGTCGACCGCTAAGATTATCAGCGCTGCGTGTGAATTTGCGGTACAGCGTGGTTATCCAGAAGCATTGGCAAAGCCTGTGGGCTGAGTGAACCCATGGTCATCGTTTGAAAAAAGCGCACGATTCATCGTGCGCTTTTTTGTTAACAGGCAGGATAAGGCGCCGTCCTAGGCTTGGTTCAGGAAGTCCAATACCACTTGGTGATGATCTTTGGTCTTAAACTTATTGAACACATGTTCAATTTTGCCATCTTTGCCGACCAAAAAGCTGAGGCGATGAATGCCGTCATATTCTTTCCCCATGAACTTCTTGGGTCCCCAGACGCCAAATGCATCCGCAACCGCATGATCTTCGTCGCTCAGTAGGGTGAAATTGAGTTCATCGCGCGCGACAAAGCGGGCGATCTTTTTGACGGGATCCGGGCTGATACCTAACACCACGGTATCCAGCGCGTCGAGCTCGGCCTTAGTATCACGCAAAGAGCAGGCTTGTGTGGTGCAGCCTGGTGTCATTGCTTTGGGGTAAAAATACACGAGGACGCGTTTTTCGCCTTGAAACTGGCTAAGCGTGACGGTGTCGCCATTTTGATCTTGCAATGAAAAATCGGGCGCTAGAGCGCCTTCCGTTAATGTTTGCATGCGCTGCGTTTCCTTTTTTGTCGGTAAACCGAATTGACGATGATAGAGGGTGTTCGAGATTACGCAAGTTTTTGATATTACGATCACGCTCTTGACAGTGTTTGACCTTTTATTGACGCTAACGAGACGCTGATTCAATGATAAAATCGCAAACTTGAATGTAGCGGTAAGAAATGTCGAATAAGACACGCCAGCGCGCAGGGTTATTCTTGTGTTTACCCAGCGCCAAAAGTAACATTGCAAGCATCACCAATAAGGGAGACGAACATGGTTTCTGGAAGCATAGTGGCGCTCGTCACACCAATGGATGCACATGGCGAGGTGGATTACGTTAGCCTGAAAAAACTGGTCGAGTTTCATATCCAAGCGGGCACAGATGCGATTGTCGCAGTGGGCACAACGGGTGAGTCGTCGACAGTAACCGTGGATGAGCACATTAAAGTGGTCCTAAAGACCTTGGAATTTGCGGATGGACGGATTCCCGTTATTGCAGGTACGGGGGCAAATGCCACCCACGAAGCGATCACTTTCAGTAAAATGTTTGCCGGGTCGGGCGTAGCCGCTTGTTTGAGTGTGACCCCTTATTACAACAAGCCGACGCAAGAAGGCTTATTCCAGCATTATAAAGCCATTGCCGAAGCGACCGACTTACCTCAGATTCTCTATAATGTCCCTGGTCGTACCGCCGTAGATATTCAGCCTGAAACGGTGGCGCGCTTAGCGACCTTTGACAATATTATCGGCCTAAAAGATGCCACTGCCGATGTCAGTCGTGTTGCCATTCATCGGGAACTTTGTGGCGATGACTTCCTCTTATTTAGTGGTGATGATTTAACAGGGCTAGATTTTGTCCTTGCTGGTGGACATGGCGTGATTTCGGTCACTAACAATGTTGCCGCTGCGGCAATGGCCAAAATGATTCAATTGGCGCGCGCCGGTGAAGCAGACCAAGCGCATGCAATCAACGAGACGCTGATCCCTTTACATCGTCACCTTTTTGACGAAGCCAATCCGATCCCTGTGAAGTGGGCAGTCCGAGAAATGGGATTGATTGCGGATGGCCATCTTCGTCTGCCATTAACCGAATTAAGCGAGCATTTGCGTCCCGATGTCCGAGAGGCCATGCAGGTTGCGGGTGTTGTTTAAGCCGTTGGAGTGTCAATGAAACCAGTATTTAAGCTCGGCCTTTGTGCCATCATGGTCACCGGGCTGGTGGCCTGTAGTGGTGGCGCCGAGCAACGCCGTCAAGCCAAAGATGATTTTAGCTACTTGCAAACGACCCCGCTGTCGCAGTGGCAAACCTTGCCGGATCAAGCGCCTTACTTTTCCACCAATTATCAGATCCCTGAGCAAGACTTTAAGGGCGAAATCGGCAAAAATGTCGATATTCGTCCGCCGCGTCAAGTGCTTGATTTAGTGCCAGGGGCGCGTATTGAGCGTGACAGTCGTGGAATAACCGTCGCGGTTGCCAATGAGCAGCAGCTTACCCAATTATGGGAAACCGTTGAACGTCTGGCGAACGATAAGACCATTCCTGTTGAGACACAAGCCGCAGATCAAATTGACACCGGCTGGATCGCTTGGGAAAAAGAAGACAGTGCTCATCAGGCTCGGTTCCGCCTATCACGACTCGAACAAGGGCGGCGATTTGCACTGGGCGTCAATATGATTGATTCACGCGCCAAGGCCAGTGATGAACCTTTGACGCCGGCAGAGCAGGAACGCTATAACACCTTAATGACCAATCTGATTACGGTGAGCCATGATGCAGCACTACGTGCAGAGGCGCGCCGTTTAGCTGCGCAACGTCAGTCAGATATTCCGATGAGTTTTGGTACTGATCGAAGTGGCTTGCCAGTGATTATTGCGCGTGCTCCGTATGATGTCGTATGGGAAAAACTTCCTGAGATGATTAAACCGCTCGGATTTACGGTAGAAAGCCGCAACCAATCGCAAGGTACGGTGAAAACGCGTCACGTTGCGCCGAATGATGAGCGTTGGCAAGCCCTTGGGGTTGAACCTATCTCGCTGCCGGACAATAGCTACACACTATTGTTAGGGGATTTAGGCAACCGCACCTCAATCAATGTGACCGACAGTGATGGAAAGCCGGTTAAAAAAGCAACGTTAGAAGCGCTTAGCCCAGCGCTGAAAGCGGCCATTGCGCAGCTTAGCCAGGTCACATCGCAGTAATCTTATAGGGACGCCAGACAGCGTCCCTTATTTTTTAGCGCCTAATGGAGAGAATAGGTAATGGAAAAACGTGCTGAGTTGTATCGCGGTAAGGCAAAATCTGTTTATGCAACCGATGATGAAAACCGCTTTGTTCTGCACTTTCGCAATGACACCTCTGCGTTTGATGGTGAGCGTGTTGAGCAACTTGAGCGAAAAGGCGAAGTGAATAACAAGTTCAATCACTTCATCATGCAAAAGCTTGAGCAGGCAGGTATTCCCACCCAAATGGACCAACTGTTGTCCGATACCGACTGCGTGGTGAAAAAGCTCGATATGATCCCGGTTGAGTGTGTGGTAAGAAACATTGCCGCGGGCTCACTTTGTCGCCGACTGGGCGTAGAAGAGGGCACAGCACTCACTCCACCCACTTTTGAGTTGTTTTTAAAAAACGATGCGCTGCATGATCCTATGGTCAATGAATCACTGTGTGAGTCCTTAGGGTTCGCGACCCAAGCCCAATTAGCGACCATGAAGTCGCTGACGTATCAGGTTAACGATGTGCTTAAGGCGCTGTTTGCTGAGGGTGACTTATTGCTGGTGGACTACAAGCTGGAGTTTGGCGTCGACGTCAACGGTAATATTGTCCTTGGCGATGAGTTTAGCCCAGATGGCTGTCGTTTGTGGGATGCCAACACGCGAGAAAAATTGGATAAAGATCGCTTCCGCCAAGGTCTAGGTGGTGTGGTAGAAGCTTATATCGAAGTAGCAAAGCGTATCGGCTTAGCCCTATAATTTTTGGGCTTAAAAAGCAAACGATTGCGTCGCGTGTAAAGACAATAGCACCGTATAAATAAAATAGCGCCATAGATATGGCGCTATTTTTTATCGTCGCTCTTATCAGTAGGGAGGTCGGTATTATCGTTTGCGTCATCGTCAGACGCTGAACGTTGATGCTTATCAGGCTTGTCTTTGTATTTAAGCCCAAACTTGGCGTTGGCGGTGTATTTGAGCGCCATGATGTTACTCACGACCACGGCGACCACAATGGTAATAATCACATAAGGATTGGTTAGCCATTCCATCTTTCCACCTCGCATAAGTTGGTGACGTAAGTTGAATATATCCAATCTAATTGGCCGAGGATAGCGTCTTTCCCACAAATCGGCGCATGGGTGATCGCAGCCGCGAGCATATCCTGAGAGAAAGCGGATAACATTGACGCACTGGCGGCAATATGGCTGATATGCCATGGCTCTCTGGCAACCCCGCCTTGGTATCTCGCATAAGGAAGAAAGAAACCAAATGCTGATACATTGGCATATAGCCAAGAGGAAAAGGCCGCTTGCGGGCCACTGTCGTATTCGGGTGGGGTTAAAGCCAGCGGCTGATCAGGGATAAGAGACTGCTTATCGTACACATCCATGTCTGTTCCCCAATGATGTCGACTGGCGCCGGGTAACGCCGACCAGCGTAAGATCGCGTGCACCCGTTCCTTGTCTGATAAGCGGGTTATATCCATAGGTTGGCTGTGAGCATCAAGGACAGGCAGATCGCCGTTAAATTTACCATTCCAGATCGCCAACTGACGTTCAAAAGCGCGATAACCACTGGCGACTCTCAACGCGAACCCAGCACGACTCGCCGCCTTTTGTAAGGCGGCGACGTCAGATAACACATCCTGATGCAAACAGGGCGCCCCAGGTTGCGCGTTCATTGGTTGAAGGGCTGAAGCGTCTTGCCCAATCAACTGTGCTGCGCGTAGGCTCACGGTAGCGCCTTTTCCAACACTTTTTGGTACATGTCGGTCAGCTTTTCTAAGTCAGGAATACTCACACACTCATTGACCTTATGAATCGTGGCATTGACCGGACCCAGCTCAATCACTTGAGCGCCCATCTGGGCGATAAAACGACCATCGGAGGTGCCACCGGTTGTCAGTAATTGCGGCGTTTGATGATTCACCTCTTCAACCGCGGCCACAACTGCATCAAGCAAGGTACCTTCATCGGTCAAAAACGGGTCGCCACTGTGGGTCCATTCTAAGGTGTAGTCGAGCCCGTGCGCGTCCAAAATAGAATAAACTCGCTGTTTGATGGTTTCACTATCTAGCTCGGTACTAAAGCGGAAGTTAAATTGCGCATGACACTCACCCGGGACCACATTGGCTGCGCCGGTACCTGCCTCTATATTTGGGATTTGAAAGCTTGTCGGTGGGAAAAAAGCATTGCCATTATCCCACACTGTTTGCACTAACTCTGTTAGCGCTGGCATGGCCTGATGGACAGGATTACTTGCAAGGTGCGGATAGGCGACATGGCCTTGTACACCTTTAACGTACAAATCGCCAGTGATGGATCCGCGACGACCGTTTTTGACCACATCACCGACGTGATTCGTACTTGAGGGTTCACCGACAATACACATGTCGATTTTCTCATTTCGAGCCATCAGCGTATCGACGACGCGGGTGGTGCCATTAATAAAGGGTCCTTCTTCATCCGACGTGATCAGAAACGCGAGTGAACCCGAGTGGTCTGGATGCTCGGCAATAAAGCGCTCAACAGCCACAACCATGGCGGCGAGTGAGCCCTTCATGTCCGCGGCGCCACGTCCATGAAGGTGATCGTCAATGACAGTGGCTTCAAATGGCGGCGTATGCCATTGATCGCGCGGGCCAGCGGGGACGACATCGGTGTGGCCCGCAAACGTGAAGAGCGGCCCATCAGTGCCCCGTCGCGCCCAAAGGTTGGTGGTATCGTCAAACACCATGGTTTCAATCGTAAAGCCCAGGGCTTCTAATCGAGCAATCATTTGAGCTTGGCAACCCGCATCTTCCGGTGTTACCGACTCACGATTGATCAAGTCTTTTGCCAAAGCCAGCGTAGCAGTATCAGTCATTGGAGTTTCCTTACAGCAACAGTAAATAAGTGCTTACATTACGCGAAAATCTCAGCGTATTGGCTCTCTTTAAAGCCAAGATAGTACTTCCCTTCGTGTACGAGTAAAGGGCGTTTAATGATCGCTGGATTGTCTAACATGATCGCAATCGCACGGGGTTGGTCTAAGCTGGCTTTTTGTTCGTCACTTAGCTGGCGATAAGTGGTGCCACGCTTGTTAATCAAAGGCTCCCACCCTAATTCGGCAACAAAGGTCTGTAACATCTCGGCATCTAACCCCGTCTTGCGGTAATCGTGATACTGATAGTTAATGCCTTGGTTATCCAACCATTTAAGGGCTTTTTTTAGGGTGTCGCAGTTTTTAATGCCAAATACAGTTGTCATGGTCGTTATCATCATTATTTACGGACAATTAAGAGTGACATCGCTCAACATTGAACGCAATAGTGGGGAAGGGGCCGTTTGGCGATGCGATAAGGGATGAAGCGTGTGAAATGTGCCACTAAATGAGTCTGCAGCACGTCGATTTGATGGCCTTTTGATCAAACGCAAAGCCTCTTCGCAGGCGGCATGAATAATGGGAACATTCGTAACTGTTGGAGGTTCATATGGAACTAAACCCGGTATTCGCCCGGCGTCTCTATCTTGCCGTGTTGGTAGAAGAAATGGAACGCCCAAATGTGCCACGCCTTATCGAGGCGACAGGCTGGCCCCGTCGTACGATCCAAGATGTATTGAAATCACTGTCTGGGCTCGGTATTGATATGACTTTTATCCAAGATGGAAAGCGTCATAACGATGGTTACTACCAGCTTAAAGACTGGGGACCGTTCCGCCGTGATTGGGTCGAAGATAAAAAGCGCGATATTCGCTCTTATATCAACTAGCTGCTCGCTTAAGGCGTGATAAGCTCAGCGTCGGTTAAACGTTGGCGAATGACCTCGGCACGTTGACGGTTGGCGCCAAAGTCATAGTAGCCAATCCGAGATGCGGAGCGAAGGGCGATCTGGTTGCCCTCAAGCGAGACTTCAACATCATCCACAAAGCGCAGCACCTTAGTGGTGAAGCGTAAGTGTGCGTAATTATCTTGCGAGGTGGCGACCTCAGCACGAGGCATGGCGGCGATATGCGCGACAATGGCTGAAAACACCACGTTGTCGTTGGCGATATAAAGCGGTGCCAGCTGGAATTTTTCTCGGGTATCTGCCGTGGACACACAGTTGGGACTATCGCCACAGGCCGTCACTGGCGGATGTTTAGCCATCGTTTCTCCTTTGCTGCAGCCAACCAAAGTGATGATCCCTATAACCGTTATCAGTCGCTTCCACATTACGCCCTCACCAATATATAGCCAATGAACCCTATCCAGCTTACCACAAGTAAAAGCCATGGGAGACTGCTGTAGCTTTTATCCAACCCTGGTTCAGCGGGGCTGGAGTCATCGACTGGGGCTTGAGACGCTTTCACAGGCGCGGCGCTTGATGGTTTATTTTGTTGTTTTTTTCGTGCTTTATCCTGCTCGCGTGCTTTTGCTTTTTGTTCCTTTTTATATTGGGCAATCCCTTTTTCAATCCCTTGTGCAATCAGTTTGGTCTGCGCTTTTGTTTGTCCCGGTTTTTGCGTGGCTTTCGCAACGCGCATGGCGTCTTGTTGCGTTTCTGGCGAAATCGTCGCGTTGGCTTTGGCTTTGGCCATAAGGGCTCCATGTAACGCTTAATAAATAACTCCAGCCAAGGATAACAAATTTTACTTTTAGGCTTGCAGTTTTTATTGCATGTCGCCATGGTAAATATGTGACTTCTCAATCAATAAGCTTATGGATACATTTCATCACTTTGACGACAAAGGGTATATCAAGGCACCGCAGATTGCCGTGTTGTGTTTACTGTTATTAAGCCGCGCGTGGTGGCTATTGGCAATGGCTGGCGTGAGTCGAGAGCAGGGTAGTGAGTTGCTCGCGCTGGTCTATCCTGAGTTATCGGCGTTTTATATAAGCTTGGCAATTGGCGTGGTGCCGCTCGGGTTGTTGTTATTAGTCGGTAACTGCGACAGAGCGCCTGAATGGCTAAGACAACACTGGCACATTGGCTATTGGTGGGTTTGGCTATTATGGCTATGGGAAGCTTATCAAGTCTGGCAAACGTTCATCGTCACTAGGGGGCAGTTTGATTGGCTGCTTGCTTTACACGGCCTTTGGCTAGCTTGGGCAAGCCTTTATTGGGCAAGAAGCCGACGCGTCAAACGCTTCTTTTTTCAGTTTACGAGTGATGGCCGAGCGATGGCTTAAAAAAAACGCAGCCAATTGGCTGCGTTTGTCTAAACCAGAGACGGTTTATTACTTGGTGACGCGTAATACTGGGGTTTCACCCACAGTGACGGCACCTGATAGTTTGGTCAACTCTTTGATCTCATCCATATTCGAGATCACAACAGGTGTCAGTGTTGATTTCGCTTTCTCTTCGAGTGTCGCTAAATCAAATTCAATCACGGTATCACCGGCTTTAACCGTTTGACCTTCTTCGGCAATGCGCTTGAAGCCTTCGCCTTTCAGCTCGACGGTGTCGATACCAAAGTGAACAAAAAGCTCGACGCCATCGTCTGACTCAATTGAGAAAGCGTGGTTGGTTTCGAAAATCTTACCGATAGTGCCGTTTACTGGCGCTACCATTTTGTCACCAGATGGCTTAATCGCAACACCATCACCGACGATTTTCTCAGCAAACACAACGTCAGGCACGTCTTCGATGTTGACGATCTCACCCGACAATGGGGCGATAATTTCAATAGCACTAGCGTCGTTGCTGTCTTCAGACACCAACTTCTTCAGTTTGTCGAACAGACCCATAGTGTTGCTCCTAAGCAGTAATTCTTTGCTGATTGTATATTAGCAAGCGGTTTTTTCCGCAATAAATTTTTCGACATAGGCCTCGATTTCTGCCGCAGTTGGCAAAGTGAGCGCTGTGTCGGCCATCGCTTTCACATCAGCAAAGTTGGCATTACGGATAATCTTCTTGATGCGAGGGATAGAAATGGCACTCATGCTGAACTCATCCAAACCCATTCCCATCAATAGTAACGTTGCTTTCTCATCACCTGCAAGCTCTCCGCACATCCCCGTCCATTTTCCTTCAGCATGTGAGGCATCAATCACTTGCTTGATAACCGTTAGTACTGCAGGAGACAGTGGATTGTACAGGTGCGAAATAAGCTCATTACCACGATCGACCGCTAAGGTGTATTGGGTCAAATCGTTAGTGCCGATGCTGAAAAATTCCACTTCTTTCGCGAGGTGGTGAGCGATTGCAGCCGCGGCCGGTGTCTCAACCATTACGCCGATTTCAAGATCAGCATCAAAGTCTAGGCCTTCTTGGCGTAGCTCTGCTTTGTAGGTTTCAATCGCTTCTTTTAGCTCGCGGATTTCTTCGACAGAAATAATCATCGGGAACATGACACGAATTTTACCGTGTGCCGATGCACGTAGAATCGCACGTAGCTGATCGCGGAGAATTTCGCGACGGTCAAGACTGATACGGACGGCTCGCCAGCCCAAGAATGGGTTCATTTCTTCAGGCAGGTCCATATAAGGCAGATCTTTGTCACCGCCAATGTCCATGGTGCGAATGATCACTGGGTGACCATCAATCGCTTTTGCGACCGCCTTATACGCTTGATATTGCTCTTCTTCAGTAGGGAGCGAGTCACGGTCCATGAACAAGAACTCAGTGCGATAAAGACCCACACCTTCACCACCGTTACGGTTTACACCGTCACAGTCTTTTACTGTGCCCACGTTGCCGCACACTTCGACTTGGTGGCCGTCTAATGTGATAGCAGGCAAGTCTTTGAGCTTCGCGAGCTCGGCTTTTTCCGCGATGTGTTGATCACGAATCGCTTTAAACTTGTTGAGCTCGTCGTCAGAAGGATTAACGACAATTTGGTTGTTAATCGCATCAAGCACCAACATGTCACCGTTTTTAACATTGGCGGTGGCGTTGTTAGTGCCCACAATCGCTGGAAGCTCTAACGAGCGTGCCATGATCGACGAGTGCGAGGTGCGACCACCGATATCGGTGATAAAACCGAGCACATAATTCAGGTCAACCTGTGCTGTTTCTGAAGGCGTCAGATCATTCGCAACCAGGATCACTTCTTCGTTGATCGCGCTCAGAGACACCATGTTGATGCCGAGTGCGTTTTTAACAAAACGAGAACCAATATCACGGATGTCTGCCGCACGCTCTTTCAGATAATCATCATCCAGAGATTCAAGCGTCACCGCCTGCTCTTCAATCACAGCGTAAATCGCATGATCTGCAGTGGCATGGTTAGATTTGATGAAGCTGACAATCTCGTCTTCCAGCTCTTCATCTTCTAGCAGCATGATGTGACCTTCGAAGATCGCTTCTTTCTCTTCGCCGAAGGTTTCCCTTGCTTTGTCTTTGATCGCTTCGAGTTGCGTCTTAGACTGTTCGCGAGCATCCAATACGCGCTGAATTTCTTTTTCAATTCGAGACGCATCAATCTTATCTTTATTGATGACAACGTCTTCTTCTTGCAACAGCAGTGCTTTACCAAAAGCAATACCAGGTGATGCCAGGATGCCTGAAATCATAGCTTTACCTTACGTTTATCCAACTTAAAACCGATAGAAAAAGAGCCGGATTACTCCAGCTCGTCCATCAGTTTTACCAGGTGATCAACGGCTTGTTGTGCTTGCGCACCTTCAGCAGAGATAGTCACCTTGGTGCCTTTGGTCAAGCCAAGGGTTTGCAGTTTAAATAGGCTTTTCGCGCTCGCGCTCTTACCGTTTGACTCAACAGTGATGTCAGCGTCATAGCTTTTTGCTTCTTTGACGAACTGCGCCGCTGGACGAGTGTGTAGGCCGTTTTCTGCACTAATTTCAACTTGCTTCTGATACATGATTCACCCCGTTTCTGTATTTTTTTAAATCTATGTATTAAATATAAGATTAGCTTAACC
>NZ_MUFJ01000017.1:0-72753 GCF_001996245.1 Salinivibrio sp. MA607
ACAAACGAATTGACTGTGCTCTTGTTGGCATCCACTTTTAAAAAAGTGAAATCAAAACAGCTCAAGGCTGTACCAACATGAATTGGTCACTCAGTTCATCGAATAAATCTTTTTGTCTATTCTCAACGAGTGCCCACACAGATTGCATAGGTCAAATTGTTAAAGAGCGTTGACTGTACGAAGCTGCGCTTCGCCTGGTCAGGGCTGCGTATCTTACGCGCCTTACCGTTAAAGTCAAGAAGAAATTTTATCTTTTATTTTCAACCCTCAGGCTGGAAACAAAACCTCTTTTTGACTCCCCTAACGCTTGGCGTTAAGTGGACGGCTATCTTAATCTTTTAAAAACTCACGTCAAGCGTTTATTTTTATTTGATTTTTTACTTCAACATGGCGCTGAGCGCTTGCCCTGTGTGCCGTGTCGATGGAGGCGCATTATAGAGAAGTTGATCGCCTTAGCAAGAGGGAAAAGCGACTTTTTTTGCAAAAAGCCGCCGTTCGGTCAAAGAACCAGCGCTATGGGCTAAAACTGAGCAAATTGATCAGTAAATGCTTTCACTTTTTGCCAATCGGTATATTCCACTTCCTTACTCGTATCCGTCTCGCCGCCGGTAATATGCATAATCAAGCGAATCATCATACGATCGAACCATTTATAGCGCGGATAGTAGAGGGCCCCGGCGAACACGCCATGCAACTGAGGCGTCCATGGCGACTTTTCTAGAAACTTACGACTATAGGCGCTCGTTTCTGCGGTATCTTTACCAGGTTTACGCGCGGTTAAATTGACACTAAAAAAGCCCGCTTTCACTCGGTTTAGCTGTTCGCTGTGCGTATCGATAAATTGATAGAGCTTTTTATTGAAGTGGCCATAACGAATCGATGCTCCGATTAACACCCGATCATATTGGGTAAGATCGAGTGTTGGCACTTGATGGAGATCGCTCACGTCACACTGCGCACGTTCTCCAAGCTGACTCTCTATATAATGTAGAATCTTCTTAGTTTGCCCTTCCCGACTTGAGTGTAACAGCAGCACTTTCTGCGTTGCGTTGCTCATTGCTTCTCCTTCCCCTGTTTAGCTACGCCAAAAAGTGGGGGTAAATAAAACCAGTAATGTGAATATCTCTAAACGACCAAACAGCATCGCCAGGATCAGTACCCATTTCGCTGTGTCATTAATATCACCAAAGTGAGCAGCCACTTCGCCCAAGCCTGGGCCGAGATTATTGAGTGTGGCCGCCACAGCCGAAAAAGCGGTCAGCTCTTCGATGCCGGTTGCAATTAACGCAAGCATACAGATCACAAAGACCAACGCATAGGCGGAGAAAAATCCCCATACCGCGTCGACGACTTGTTGACGTAAGGCTTTGTTGCCCACCTTAATCGTATACACTGCACGGGGATGGACTAAGCGCTTAAGCTCGCGCGTACCTTGTAGTGAAAGCAATAAGATACGAATGACTTTCATCCCCCCACCTGTTGAGCCTGCACACCCGCCGATAAAGGAAGTGAATAACAAGAGAACAGGTAAAAACAGCGGCCAATGAGCAAATGTCGTCGTGGTATAGCCTGCGGTGGTTGAAATAGATACCGACTGAAATAATGCTTGAGTGAAAGTTTCAGCGGAACTGTCATAGACTTGATGGCCACTAAGCATGGTGAAGACGACCAGCCATAGTAGAAGTTGAATAAGTAAAAACGCGCGAAATTCGGGATCACGTAAATAAAACTTTAGATTGAGCCCGTTATTAGCAAATGCCGCAAAGTGAAGCGAAAAGTTGCAAGCAGATATCAACAAGAAGACCACGGTGATCAGGTTTACGGCCGTACTGTCAAAGTGACCGATACTTGCGTCATGGGTTGAAAAACCGCCAATTGCAACGGTTGAAAAGCTATGCCCAATCGCATCAAACGCTGACATACCGGCCAACCAATAGGCTAACGCGCAGCTGACCGTCAGTGTCAGATAAATGTACCAAAGGACTTTCGCGGTTTCGGCTATCCTGGGCGTCATTTTGGTATCTTTGACCGGCCCTGGGATCTCTGCACGATAAAGCTGCATGCCCCCGATGCCAAGTACGGGAAGAATCGCCACCGCTAAGACGATAATCCCCATTCCGCCCAGCCATTGAAGCAGCTGGCGGTAAAATAAAATGGCCTTGGGCAACTCATCCAGACCAACAATCACGGTCGCCCCTGTCGTCGTTAACCCCGAAAAGGACTCAAAAAACGCCTCACTGACCGATAAATCAGGCTGTTCCGACAACATCAGCGGCACAGAGCCTGCGCTGCCGATCACCGTCCAGAACAGCACGACAATTAAAAAGCCATCGCGCGCTTTGAGTTCATGCCGGTAATCACGGTTTGGAAACCAAAGCAATCCCCCCCCCGCCAGCAGTAAGAAAAATGTCAATACAAACGGGAGCCCAGCACCGTCACGGTAAATAAAAGCCACCAGCGCAGGGGCGAGCATGGTAATGCTGAACAGGGCCAGTAGAAGTCCGACGATGCGGGTAATGGAACGAAATTGCATAGCCTGACGTGGCCCTCTTATCAGCGACAGCCTTTTACTGCCGTCTCATCGTTACACGTAAAGCAGGCTAAATGCCTGACGTTAATTATTGATGTTCTGTCGAGCAAGCTTGTGCCTGCCCACGAGTTTGATTTTTTAGCGCATCAAGAAAACCTTCGATGAATCGCGCATCAATACGGACAGCTAGCTGCACATTATGACTGAACGCAGCATCAAGCTGAATGCCATGGTACTGCTTTAGTAGCGCCTCGATAGTATCAATGTGAGCATATTCACAGCTTATTGTGTAAGGAACCGTGACAGCAACCTCACGCGTTGTTAATAAGCTTAGCGCTTGTTGCACACTGGTACCGTATGCTTTCACTAAGCCCCCGGTACCCAGTTTGATCCCACCGAAATAACGGACAACCACCGCACAGACCTCTCCGACTTTTGCGCCCGACAGTTGCGCAAGCATTGGTTTACCTGCGGTTCCTGCGGGCTCGCCATCGTCACCACAGCCCCATTGTACCGATGATTCGGGTCTTCCCGCGACGAAGGCCCAACAATGATGGCGCGCATCAGGGTAAGCGTTGCGTAAAGATTGAATAAACTGCTTCGCGTCTGCCTCACCCGGTGTGTGAGCAAGATAGGTGATAAATCGGCTCTTTTTTATTTCAAGCTCGTGCCTGACAGTCTCTGCAGGAACCGCATAAGGCGTGATCGGCATAATGATATAATCCTTCAGTTTCTACCTTGCACTTTATCATATCTCCGCTTCTTCTACAGGGACGCCCATGCAGTAAAAACAATCCACACCACATATTTTAAACATTCGTTTAACTTTTGGTTGTCATTTATTATAACAATGATCCACACTAGAGCTCATCTGGTCTAACCAGAATAGTATTCAACCAGGATGGTACGGCCAACGTGGAGAAAAACCATGATCTACCAAGGAGATAACCTTTCAGTTCGTGCATTGGAAAACGGCATTGTAGAACTGACACTGGACAGCCAGGGTTCTGTCAACAAACTGGATCTGTCGACGCTAGAAAGCTTAGACCGAGCCCTCGACGCCTTAGCAGGCCGAGAAGATGTAAAGGGGCTCATGCTCACATCTGCAAAGTCGGCCTTTATTGTCGGCGCCGATATCACCGAGTTTCTCGGTTTATTTGCCAAGCCCGACCAAGAGCTCTCTGATTGGGTGTCGCGCGCGAACGCAATCTTCAATCGTTTAGAAGATCTCCCCTATCCAACGATCAGCGCCGTCAACGGCCATGCCTTAGGGGGCGGCTGCGAGTGTATTCTTTCTACCGATTTACGTGTTGCAAGCTCTGACGCACGGATTGGTCTCCCCGAAACCAAACTGGGTATTATGCCTGGGTTTGGTGGCACCGTGCGCTTACCGCGTTTAGTGGGTGCCGATACGGCGATGGAAATTATCACTGCAGGTAAAGAAAAACGCGCAGCAGCAGCGCTCAAAGAAGGATTAGTGGATGCCGTCGTTGAAGTAGATAACCTTCGTGACGCGGCAATCAATATGCTCACTGAAGCCATCAATGAAAAAATTGATTGGCAAGGCCGTCGTCAGCAGAAAAAACAACCATTGGGGCTAAACCGCACAGAAGCCGCCATGAGTTTTACTATGGCTAAAGGCATGGTGGCTCAGGTAGCCGGTAAGCACTATCCAGCGCCCATGACTGCCGTGACGGCCATTGAAGAGGCGGCCGGCATGACACGCGATGAGGCACTCAAGGTCGAAAATCGCTATTTCGTCAAACTGGCAAAAACCGACGTTGCTCAAGCCTTAGTCGGGATTTTCCTCAATGATCAAGTGATCAAAGGCAAGGCGAAAAAAGCCGCTAAACAAGGGAAAGATACCCAGCGTGGTGCCGTTCTAGGTGCAGGTATTATGGGCGGCGGCATCGCCTACCAATCGGCCCTAAAAGGCGTGCCTGTGATGATGAAAGACATTGCACAAGCATCGCTAGATTTGGGCATGAAAGAGGCCACCAAGCTACTCAATAAGCAACTCGAACGCGGTCGTATCGATGGCTTTAAAATGGGCCAAGTGCTGTCGTCAATCACCCCAAGTCTACACTATGCCGGCATTGAACATAGCGATGTAGTTGTTGAGGCTGTGGTAGAGAACCCTAAAATCAAAGCCAGTGTTCTCAAAGAGGTAGAAGAGCAAGTGAGTGCGGATGCGGTAATTGCATCGAATACCTCCACCATTCCTATCAATACGTTGGCCAAGTCAATGGCGCGCCCAGAAAACTTCTGTGGCATGCATTTCTTTAACCCCGTCCACCGCATGCCGTTGGTCGAGGTGATCCGAGGCGAAAAGACCTCCGATGAAACCATTGCCCGTGTGGTTGCCTATGCAGCGAAAATGGGCAAATCACCGGTTGTTGTCAATGACTGTCCCGGGTTTTTCGTCAACCGCGTACTCTTCCCCTATTTCCATGCCTTTAGCCTTCTTCTTCGTGACGGTGTGGATTTCCAACGCATCGATAAGATTATGGAGAAGCAATTTGGCTGGCCAATGGGCCCTGCCTACTTACTCGACGTGGTTGGTATCGATACCGCGCACCACGCGCAAGCGGTTATGGCAGAAGGCTTTCCTGATCGCATGAGTAAATCTGGTCGTGATGCGATTGATGTGATGTTCGACGCCGAGCGTTTCGGTCAAAAGAACGGCAAGGGTTTCTATCGCTACTCTATCGATAAAAAAGGGAAGCCGAAAAAAGAAGCTGATGAGGCCGTACCTGGGTTACTTGGCTCCGTGATCGAGGGGAATCAGTCAGATATCAGTGATGAAGATATAATTGCTCGTATGATGGTGCCGATGGTCAATGAAGTGGCACGTTGTCTCGAAGAAAACATTATCGCCTCTCCTGCTGAAGCAGATATCGCCTTGGTCTATGGCATTGGTTTTCCACCATTCCGCGGTGGTGCTTTCCGTTATGTTGATACTCTGGGTGTTGATCACTATGTCGCAATGGCAGACAAATTCTCTGATCTTGGCGCCTTGTATCATGTCCCAACGGATATGAAACGTCGTGCGGGCGACAAACAGGCTTACTTTGATGTGACCCCGGTCAACGCACCGCAATCAGCCTAAGGTTAAGGAGAGAACAATGAACAATGTAGTGATCGTTGACTGTATTCGTACACCAATGGGCCGCTCTAAAGGCGGTGTATTTCGCAATGTACGCGCGGAGGACTTATCGGCGCACTTGATGAAATCCTTACTGACTCGCAACCCAGCAGTCGAAAGCAGCGCAATTGAAGATATTTATTGGGGCTGTGTCCAGCAAACGCTAGAACAAGGCTTTAATATTGCGCGTAATGCCGCTTTATTAGCGGGGATCCCACACTCCGTTGGTGCTACCACCGTCAACCGCCTGTGTGGTTCGTCGATGCAAGCGCTACACGATGCAGCGCGTGCAATCATGGTTGGCGATGGTGACACCTTCATGATTGGGGGCGTGGAGCATATGGGACACGTGCCGATGAACCATGGCGTCGACTTCCATCCTGGTTTGTCTAAATCGGTTGCAAAAGCAGCAGGTATGATGGGGCTTACTGCAGAAATGCTTGGTCGTATGCATGGTATTAGCCGCCAAATGCAAGACGAGTTTGCTGCTCGCTCTCATGCGCGTGCTCACGCAGCCACGGTAGAAGGGCGTTTTAGACAAGAGATAGCCCCTATCGAAGGCCATGATGCCAACGGTCTACTGACTCTGGTTGAAGATGATGAGGTGATTCGTCCAGAAACCACGGTTGAAAGCTTGGCCAACCTGCGCCCCGCCTTTGACCCTGTTACGGGCACAGTGACGGCGGGTACTTCATCGGCGCTATCAGATGGCGCATCAGCAATGCTAGTGATGAGCGAAGAAAAAGCCAAATCACTCGGGCTCCCTATTCGAGCACACATTCGTGCGATGAGCGTTGCCGGCTGTGATCCATCAATTATGGGTTATGGCCCAGTGCCAGCCACCCAAAAAGCACTGAAACGCGCTGGATTGAGTATCGATGATATTGATCTTGTGGAGCTGAACGAAGCATTTGCCGCGCAATCACTACCTTGCGTCAAAGATCTCGGCCTGATGGATAAAGTCGATGAAAAGGTCAATCTCAATGGCGGCGCCATTGCCTTGGGTCACCCATTAGGCTGTTCAGGTGCACGCATCTCGACCACCTTGTTGCATCAAATGGAGCGTCAAGATGCCACCTTAGGGTTGGCAACCATGTGTATTGGTTTGGGTCAAGGGATTGCCACCGTGTTCGAACGCGTGTAATGCCTTCTTCGTGACGATAAAAGAGCGGTGTTTACCGCTCTTTTTTTTGGGTTGCGTCTAACGGCGTTCAATCGCATAGTGATTGATATAACGCAAGTGGTCGATTATTCGCTCGGCCTAGTATGGCCGCTCACTTATTCCAACCGGGAGAATGCCATGTTTAACGCGCTTGTCCTCGAACAACACGAAAAACAAACCCTCGCCAACATCACCGCCTTAGCAGAGAGTGATCTCCCTGACGGCAATGTTACCGTCGATATTGACTATAGTTCACTCAATTACAAAGATGGCCTCGCCATTTCCGGCAAAGGGAAAATTGTGCGCCAATTTCCGATGGTGCCAGGTATTGATTTTGCTGGCACGGTTGCAGACAGCCAGCACCCAGACTATCAACCTGGAGATAAAGTGGTGCTGACCGGCTGGGGCGTCGGTGAAGGCCACTGGGGTGGCATGGCTGAGAAAGCGCGCGTTAACGGTGATTGGTTAGTCCCCTTAGCCGAAGGACTGACTGAACAACAAGCCATGATGGTCGGCACCGCTGGGTTGACTGCCATGTTATGCGTACAAGCCTTGATTGATGGCGGCGTTAAGCCAGAAGACGGCAAAGTATTAGTCACGGGCGCCAGTGGTGGCGTAGGCTCTGTCGCCGTCACCTTATTACATGCTCTAGGTTATCGCGTCAGTGCTGTCACTGGCCGCCTAGACGCAAACCAAACCTGGCTTGAACAGCTTGGTGCCGATGATGTTTTACCGCGCGACGCATTTAGCGCCCCTGGGCGCCCGCTTGATAAACAACACTGGGCTGGTGCAGTTGATACCGTCGGCAGTCAAATGCTCGCCAACGTGCTGTCACAAATTCAGTATGGTGGTACGGTCGCTGCATGTGGCCTTGCCGGTGGCTTTGACCTCCCTGCCACCGTCATGCCATTTATTTTGCGGAATGTACGCTTGCAAGGAGTGGACTCTGTCTCTTGCCCGAGACCACAACGGCTCGCCGCATGGCAGTCACTCACCAAGCTGTTACCCGCACGCTACTTTGAACAAGCGTGCCACACTATCGCCCTGGCCCAGACGCCAGCGTACGCCGATAAAATCATCAATGGCGAAATAAAAGGCCGCGTGGTGATTGATATCACCAAGCAAGACTAACCATAAACGCAAGATTCATCATATGACACAAGGTCAATACTCAGCGAGATATTGGCCTTGTTTCCGTTACTGGTTTTCTCTGAATAACAGGCAAAAAAAATCCCGCTCTGAAAGCGGGGAAGCCCAAGAAAACTAGGGAGTGAGAGTGAGTGTCGCTGTTGAGTGAGTTAGCTAGCCTTGCGAAGAATCTGTTGGCTGAACGGTCAATGTTTCCATCAACAACCCCAGCGCAGACACCAGCAATGCTAAAGTCGTTAATAGAGCGTGACCCTGACTATGCGCTAAGTCTAAAAAAGCAAGGGCGCTCAATCCTGTATAAGCCAATACACGGTAGCCATAAGTAAAACCAAATTGTTGCTCGTTTACTTTTCTCATGCTACTCGCCATTAGTTAACGACTTGTTAATTAATTTACACAATAACTTTACAATCACAACCCTATTTGAATAATTCTGACTCGTAAGTATGATCAGGTCGACATTTTTTGAGGACACCGACATGACGACGCTTTTTAACCATGCTGATCATCAGCTTGATGCTTTAGGGTTGCGCTGCCCTGAACCTGTAATGATGGTACGTAAGCGTATCCGCCATATGGATGACGGTCAGACCTTGCTTATCACCGCTGATGATCCCTCTACGACACGAGATATTCCGAGTTTTTGTCGCTTTATGGACCATACCCTGGTCGCTGCCCAAACAGAGACCGTGCCGTTTCAATTTTTGATCAAAAAAGGGCTGGCATAATGCCAACCCTTATACCAATTCATCATTGTCCTGCGTTAACTCAGTAGATACCAGGTATCGAGTACAGCCAATGCCGCAAACATGGCCGCGGCAAGCGCGCGTACCACCGCAAATGGCACATGGCGCTGAATCTTATCGCCGGCTAAAACCACGGGAACATTGGCTAACAGCATCCCAATGGTAGAACCAATCACCACAATCCACAGTGCATCATTAAACTGTGCCCCCAGTGCCGTGGTCGCCAATTGGGTTTTATCCCCTATTTCAGCGACAAAAAAGGCGGTAAAACTGGCCCAAAATGCACTCTTTCCCTGTATGCCTTCATCCTCAAGCTTATCTGGGATCAGCATCCAAACCGCCATCACACTAAAACTGATAATCAAAATGACGTGTAAAACGGTGTCTGTTAGAACGTCTGCGGCCACCACACCAAGCCATGCGGCTATTGCATGGTTAACCAAAGTGGCTAATAGAATGGCACTGACAATCACCGCGGGTTTTCGAAACCGGGTCGCCAACGCCAAAGATAGTAACTGGGTTTTATCCCCTATTTCCGCCAAGGTGACGGTGGAAATAGAAATAGCAAGAACGCTCATGACAATGCTCATCTGGGGCAGGGCTTATTATGATTCAACCACGACAACACACACGCCCCACCCCGGTTCGTGCGATTGTCGTTGGTCTCGTCAAGCCCAGAGCACCATAAAGGTGGGCTTGCAATCACCATGAAGATTTTGCTTCAACTATGTTGATGATTGCCCCACTGACTGTGCAGTGGTCGACTACTCCCCAAGACGGCGCTAGTTTACGATTTGAACAATCATTTGGCAACGTCTATTCATCCATATTACCGCTGTATCGATAAGTCGGTTAAAGACGCACAAAAATCCGCCAGCCCCCTACTGCTTGAGCGCGCTGCGAGTTATAATTGCCAGCTATTTTCTCCATTCATCAACTCGCGCGAACCTGACAATGCATAAATTCGATATCAAAACCTTTCAGGGTATGATCCTCGCGCTGCAGGATTATTGGGCCCAGCAAGGCTGTACCATTGTTCAGCCGCTAGACATGGAAGTGGGGGCGGGAACCTCCCACCCGATGACATGCTTGCGTGCCCTTGGACCAGAACCGATCGCAGCGGCTTACGTTCAACCTTCTCGTCGTCCTACCGATGGGCGTTATGGTGAGAACCCGAACCGTCTGCAGCACTACTACCAGTTTCAAACCATCCTGAAACCGTCACCCGATAACATTCAAGAGCTGTATTTAGGCTCGCTGCGTGTGCTGGGTATTGATCCCGAAGTCCACGACATTCGCTTTGTCGAAGATAACTGGGAAAACCCAACGCTTGGCGCTTGGGGCCTAGGCTGGGAAGTGTGGCTTAACGGAATGGAAATTACCCAGTTTACCTACTTCCAGCAAGTCGGTGGTCTGGAGTGCAAACCCGTTACCGGCGAAATCACTTATGGTATCGAGCGCCTGGCCATGTACATCCAAGAAGTCGACTCTGTCTATGACTTAATCTGGACTGATGGTCCGTTTGGCAAAGTGACCTACGGCGATATTTTCCATCAAAACGAGGTGGAGCAGTCGACCTACAACTTTGAACATGCTGATGTTGACTTTCTGTTCCGCTACTTTGATCAGTGCGAAGCCGAAAGTACCAAGCTCTTGGATCTCGAGCAGCCGCTCCCCTTGCCTGCTTATGAGCAGATCCTAAAGGCTGGTCATGCGTTTAACCTACTGGATGCGCGAAAAGCCATCTCAGTGACTGAACGCCAACGCTATATTTTACGCATTCGTACCCTGACTAAGCGGGTTGCTGAGGCGTACTATGCATCACGCGAAGCACTGGGCTTCCCCATGTGCCGCCACACTCAATAAGGGAGCATCATGGCAACGCAAAATTTCCTGATAGAGCTAGGTACGGAAGAGCTACCCCCGACAGCATTGCGCACACTGGCTGAAGCCTTCGCAAGTCAGTTTGAAGCGCAACTAAAAGACGCTGACCTGAGCCACCAAGGTGTTACTTGGTATGCATCACCTCGCCGGCTGGCGTTAAAAGTGGCCGCTTTGAGCGATCGCCAACCCGATAAGGTCGTAGAAAAACGCGGACCCGCGGTCAGCGCTGCTTTTGACGCCGACGGCAATCCCACCAAAGCCGCCATGGGTTGGGCACGCGGTAATGGTATTGATGTCAGCGAAGCTGAACGCTTAAAAACCGATAAAGGTGAGTGGCTGCTTTATCGTCAACACGTTCCTGGCCAAGCCATTGACACTTTGCTGCCCGTGCTAGCCGATAACGCGCTAAACAAGTTGCCTATTCCTAAACCCATGCGCTGGGGTGATAAAGACACCCAGTTTATCCGCCCGGTGAAAACCTTGGTAATGCTATACGGGGAAACCTTAATTGAAGGCACGATTTTGGGCGTGGCGTCCGACCGTGTTATTCGTGGTCACCGCTTCATGGGTGAGCCGAATTTAACCCTGGCTCACGCCGATCACTACCCTGAGCGTCTCGAACGGGAAGGCAAAGTGATGGCGGATTATGAAAAGCGTAAGGCATTGATTATTAGAGATGCCAAAGCAGCCGCGGACGCAGTGGGCGGAATGGCTGAGCTGGATGAAGACTTGGTCGAAGAAGTCACCTCATTGGTAGAATGGCCGGTAGTACTGACCGCCTCTTTCGAGAACAAATATCTCAAAGTACCGTCTGAAGCGCTGGTGTACACCATGAAAGGCGATCAAAAGTACTTTCCAGTGTATGACGCCAACGGCGAGCTACTGCCTAAGTTTATCTTTGTTTCTAACATTGAATCGAAAGATCCGACACAGGTTATCTCAGGGAACGAAAAAGTCGTACGCCCTCGCCTCGCGGATGCGGAGTTCTTCTTTGATACTGATCGCAAACGCCCATTGATTGATCGCCTGCCAGAGCTTGATAGCGCGGTATTCCAAAAACAATTAGGTACCATTAAAGATAAAACCGACCGCATTACTGCACTTGCAGGACAGATTGCAGAGCGTATCGGTGCCGATAAAGCACACACCGAGCGCGCTGGCCAACTGGCAAAGTGTGACTTAATGACCTCAATGGTGTTTGAGTTTACCGAAACGCAAGGCGTGATGGGCATGCACTACGCACGTCATGATGGTGAACCAGAAGCGGTTGCGCTGGCACTGAACGAGCAATATTGGCCGCGCTTTGCCGGTGATAAGCTACCTACGACGCCAGTATCGTCAGCCGTTGCAATGGCCGACAAAATGGATACCATCGTCGGTATCTTTGGTATTGGCCAAGCACCAAAAGGGAGTGATCCATTCGCCCTACGCCGTGCTGCTCTCGGTGTGCTACGTATTATCGTTGAAAACGGCTATCAGCTGGATTTAGTCGACCTCATTCGCGACGCCAAAGCCCAATACGATGATCGCCTCACCCATAAAGAAGTAGAGACCGAGGTCTTAGACTTTATGCTAGGTCGTTTCCGCAGCTGGTATCAAGATATGGGCTATAGCGTCGATATTATCCAAGCGGTATTAGCGCGCCGTCCAACCAAGCCTGCCGATTTCGATAGCCGTGTGAAAGCCGTTTCTCATTTCCGTAGCTTGGACGAAGCAGAAGCCTTGGCCGCCGCCAACAAACGTGTTGGCAATATCCTTGCGAAGTACGACGGCGAGCTGCCCAGCACAGTCGATAGCAGCTTACTACAAGAAGACGCTGAAAAAGCACTGGCGGATGTAGTGGCAGAAAAAGTCGCTGCGGTTAAGCCTTTGTTTGCTGACAGCGATTATCAAGGCGCGTTGACCGAACTGGCGCAATTGCGCACGCCGGTTGATACCTTCTTTGATAATGTGATGGTCATGGCCGATGACCCAGCACTGAAGGCCAACCGTTTAGCGATGCTTCACCTTATCCGTGAGCAGTTCCTCAACGTGGCAGATATCTCTGTTCTACAGAAGTAATTATCAGCAATACACGACTCAGCCCCGCCATTGCGCGGGGCTTTTTTAAGCTATTTAAACGCCCACGCCCCTCTTCGCTACTCACTCTCATCTTCTTAGCGACCAACTCACACCCTCCTCATTGGTTCTTAACCTCAATGATGCTAATCCCCCTGTTTGTCGGCCTAAAACGAGTTGGTTTCACGTGAAACACGCGGCTTGTTATCCCTTTCAGCGGCTTTTCTCCCGAGAGTGTACCGATAACGTAACAACCCCCCGTCAACCATGCCAATTAGTGACGAAGAGATAACAAACTTATCAGACTTTCTTTTAGACAATAGATTGTTGTATGTTGATGGCAGCTTAACCAAAACAATGACATAAATATTTGAAGGCAGTAATCATGGAAGTCACTCACTTTGGCGAGAAACTCGCTAACCACTCGGGTATCACCCAGTTAATGGACGATTTGAATGATGGCTTACGTAATCCAGATGCGATTATGCTCGGTGGCGGTAACCCCGCTGCGATACCGGAAATGCTCGATTACTTCAAAACACTGAGCCAATCGATGCTGGATGATGGTAGCCTCGTCCATGCCATGGCCAACTATGATGGCCCACAAGGTAAGTCGGCATTACTGAATGCCCTCGCCGAGCTTCTAAATAAGACCTATGGGTGGCAGCTTTCCAGTAAAAACATCATGCTCACCAACGGTAGTCAAAGTGCGTTCTTTTATCTGTTTAACCTTTTAGCGGGACGTTATTCAGACGGCAGCCATAAAAAGATTTTACTCCCTTTGGCGCCTGAATATATTGGCTATGGCGATGCAGGGATCAGCGACGATATCTTTGTTAGCTACCAACCTGACATTGAGTTAATGGATAATCGACAGTTTAAATATCATGTCGACTTTAGTCGCTTAACCATTGATGACAGCATTGGTGCTATCTGTGCCTCTCGGCCGACCAACCCAACCGGTAATGTGCTCACTGATAGCGAGATCCAGCAGCTTGATAAACTCGCTCGCGAGCATAACATTCCATTGATTATCGATAACGCCTACGGTACGCCGTTCCCTGATATTATCTTTGAAGATGTTGCCCCGTTTTGGAACGACAATACTATTCTTTGCTCTAGCCTCAGCAAGCTAGGGTTACCCGGGGTGCGTTGCGGGATCGTGATCGCCAACGAAGATGTCATCCAAGCCATGTCAAATATCAACGGCATCGTTAGCCTATCGCCAAACAGTGTCGGACCGGCAATGGCGCTGGCGATGATTGAACGAGGTGACTTGTTGCGATTAAGCAAAGAGGTCGTTCGCCCCTTCTACCAACAAAAATCACAGCGCACACTTCGTATGGTGTTGGACACTATTAATGATGAGCGTGTTCGCGTGCATAAACCCGAGGGGGCCATCTTTTTGTGGCTGTGGTTTGAAGACTTACCCATTTCTACCCAAACACTGTACCAACGACTAAAAGCCCGTGGTGTACTGGTGGTGCCAGGCGAATATTTCTTTATTGGTGTGGAAAGCGAGGATTGGCCTCATGCGAGACAATGTATTCGCATGAACTACGTCCAAGACGACGATACCATGCAACGAGGCATAGAGATTATTGGCGAAGAAGTCATCCGTGCCTACCAAGAGGGCTAACACTGTTTCACGTGGAACACTTACCGAGCTCCTTCTTTACTGTTTCACGTGAAACATTGGCTCAGGCTTAGTTCGAACCAACGTAACAATCTGGCAAGTCATCCATCTTTATCATCGACAAGCCAGGTTCCTGCAATGATAAGCAGACTGAAAGCAACCAACATGCATAAATGAAGGGCAGCGTTAGCTGCCCTCTTCGTTACGATTAACTTATTGCTTGGAGTCGCTGCGCCGCTAAACCTTCATGTCGCTGCCGCGCTTATTCTGCGTTTTCTAGCATGCGGTTACCGCCTATTTCGATACGGCGAGGTTTTTCTTCTTCAGGCACCTCACGAACCAGATCAATATGCAGCATGCCGTTTTCCATTTCCGCCCCCATCACTTTAATATGATCGTCGAGGTGGAACTTGCGTTCGAAGTCTCGTTCAGCAATGCCCTGGTATAAGAACTTAGTGTTCTGGTTTCGTTCGGCTTTTTTGCCGGCGACCGTCAGGCTATTTTTTTGCTGAGTGATATCGACTTCATCTTGCCCGAATCCAGCAACGGCCATCGTGATACGGTATTGGTTCTCCTTACTTTGCTCAATGTTGTAAGGAGGGAACCCACCCGCATTATTAGTGTTACTGTTCTCGACCAAGTCGAACAAACGGTCAAAGCCAATCGCAGTACGATAGAGTGGAGAGAAATCAAAATTACGCATAATCTTACCCTTCCTATGAAGCAATAAAATTCAACTAACGGCTTTCCGTTTCGGACAAGCCCCCGGCGACCCAATGGCATCGCCTCATTACTCTATATAGGGTTGCGCCAATTGATTTCAATGGCTGATTTTAAAATTTTTTCTGTATGTAATCAGTCATACCTTGAGCATCATATTGCATATGTATAATTATTAAAAAGGCCAGCAATACTGCTGGCCTTAATAGAGACAACTAACGGATCAGTAGTTTACACGTCGAGGTTTTCCACTTTCAGCGCGTTGTTTTCAATAAAGGCCCGACGAGGCTCAACTTGATCACCCATCAAGGTGGTAAACAGCTCATCTGCCGCAACCGCATCGTGGATAGTCACCTGCATCATACGGCGCCCTTCAGGATCCATGGTGGTCTCCCAAAGTTGATCAGGATTCATCTCCCCCAAACCTTTATAACGCTGACGCGAGACACCACGCATGGATTCTTTAACCAACCAGTTTAGCGCCTGCTCAAAGGTCTCCACTTTTTGGGTCCGTTCCCCACGCTTCACGTAAGCACCCTCGTCAAGTAGCTGATCGAGTGTTTCCGATAAGCTCGCAATACGCCCATATTCTTTCGAATTCAGGAAGTCATAGCTGACCTGGTACTTGTAATCAACACCATGGGTTCGCACCACCAACTCAGGTACCCAAACTTGATGATCTTCATCAAAGCGACAAGACGCTTTATAGTGGCTTTCACCGGTCGATTTGCGATTAAGGATGTCGACAATGTTCTCAACCCACTTCTTCGCGGCCCATTCGTCACGAAGTTCCTCGACCGCTAAACGCGGTTGGTACAGTAGCTCATTCAGCAATGCCGCAGGATAACGACGCTTCATACGCTGAATCAGTTTAAGCACACCATTGTACTCTTTGACCAGCTTTTCAAGCGATTCACCATGCATCGCTGGCGCATCAGGGTTCACAAATAATGAGGCATTTTCCAGTGCCAGCGCGACCTGATATTGCTCCATCGCTTCATCGTCTTTGATGTACTGCTCTTGCTTACCCTTCTTCACTTTATAAAGGGGTGGCTGAGCGATGTAAATATAACCACGCTCAATCAACTCAGGCATTTGACGATAGAAGAAGGTTAATAACAAGGTACGAATGTGAGAGCCATCAACGTCAGCATCCGTCATGATAATGATGCTGTGGTAGCGTAACTTATCGGGGTTGTACTCTTCGCGACCAATCCCACAGCCCATGGCGGTGATCAGAGTCGCCACTTCTTGCGACGATAACATCTTATCAAAACGGGCTTTTTCCACGTTTAAGATCTTACCTTTAAGCGGCAATATCGCTTGGTTTTTGCGATTACGCCCTTGTTTCGCTGAGCCACCGGCTGAGTCACCCTCCACAATGTAGAGCTCAGACAGGGCGGGATCTTTTTCTTGGCAGTCGGCCAATTTACCAGGCAAGCCAGCTAAGTCCAGTGCCCCTTTACGACGTGTCATTTCACGCGCTTTACGCGCTGCATCACGTGCACGTGCGGCATCAATAATCTTGGAGCACACCACTTTGGCATCGGCTGGATGTTCAATTAAAAAGTCAGACAAGTGGCTGCTCATCGCCGACTCAACCGCCGATTTCACTTCCGATGACACCAGTTTGTCTTTGGTTTGGCTCGAAAACTTAGGATCAGGGACTTTGACCGATACCACCGCCGTCAAACCTTCACGGGCATCATCGCCAGACGTCGCTGCTTTAGCTTTTTTCGAGTAGCCTTCTTTGTCCATAAAGCTGTTTAAGGTTCGCGTCAGTGCACCGCGGAACCCAGCCAAATGCGTACCACCGTCGCGCTGTGGAATATTGTTGGTAAAACAGTAGATGTTCTCTTGGTAACCATCATTCCACTGCATTGAGACTTCGACGCTAACGCCATCATCACGCATATGTTCAAAATGGAACACCGATGGATGAATCGCGGTTTTCTTTTTATTCAAATGCTCAACGAACGCACGGATACCGCCTTCATATTTAAAGTGATCCGATTTGTCTTCCTCGCGCTCGTCAATCAATCGAATCGACACACCCGAGTTAAGGAAAGACAATTCACGTAAGCGCTTGGCGAGGATCTCGTAGTTGAAGTGAATATCCGTGAAGGTTTCTTCACTCGGCCAAAAACGAATGCGGGTACCGGTTTGATCGGTTTCGCCCAGTTGAACCAAGGGACCCAGTGGCTCACCATGAGAAAAATTGAGTTGGTGGGCATAACCGTTACGCCAAATTGTCAATTCAAGCTTTTCTGACAGTGCGTTAACCACAGAGACACCGACACCGTGTAGGCCGCCCGACACTTTATACGAGTTATCATCAAATTTACCCCCGGCGTGCAGCACGGTCATGATAACTTGAGCAGCTGAAACACCCTCTTCTTCGTGAATATCGACAGGGATACCACGACCGTCGTCGCGGACCGACACAGAGCCGTCTTCGTGAATGGTGGTCACGATATCGTTACAATGTCCGGCCAGTGCTTCATCGATCGAGTTATCGACCACCTCAAACACCATATGGTGTAGGCCGGTACCGTCGTCGGTGTCGCCGATATACATTCCCGGACGCTTACGGACGGCATCCAAGCCCTTCAGTACCTTGATACTCGATGAATCGTATTCGTTGGACATTGAGTTACTCTCGCTTATTTATCCTGCGTTAATTTTGCCATGTTCCACATGAAACATCTTACTATTTTCGTCGCAAATTTCCGCGACTTGATCGGCACTAATGGCGCTGACAAAAACCTGCGCCCCGATCCGGGTCAATTCACTGGCGAGCAGTGCCCGGCGGCGGCTGTCTAATTCTGAGGCAAAGTCATCGATCAGGTAAATACAGGCGATGCCTTGCTCTTCGCTATATAGCTGTCCTTGTGCAAGCCGAAGCGCACAAACCATCAATTTTAGTTGCCCTCGAGAGAGCACATCATCGACCGGGGTACCGGCCACCTTGATGCGTAAATCGGCTTTGTGTGGTCCAGACACCGTGTAGCCCATTTGCTGATCGCGTTCGAAGTTAGTCGCCAACAAAGCCTGGTAATCTGCACCGCGCTCCCAGCCTTGGGAGAACCGAAACTGAATCGAGAACTCGGGTAAAAATGCCTGGCATAACGCCGTTGCGCGCTCGGCCACAGCATTAACATAAGCTTGTCGCCAAACACTAATTTGCTCGGCCAAGCTAGCAAGTTCTGCATCCCACACTTGTATATCACGGTAATTGCGCGCAGTTTTAAGCGCGGCGTTCCGTTGCTTGGTGAGCCGCTTGACCCGCGTCCACGCTTCAAAAAAACCGGGTTGGGAATGAAACACCCCCCAGTCAATATACGCACGGCGAAATTTAGGACCATCTGTTAATAGCTCAAACCCTTCAGGGGTAATCAGCTGCAAGGGCAAGACTTTGGCCAGTGCCACTAGCTTTTGCCCTTTTTCTTGACCTATTTTAACATCGGCACTGCCGTCTCGGCGCTTTTGAATGCCGACCGGAAGCAAGATCCCATCTTGCGTTTTCACCCGGCCATGGACCGTTAAGCTCGGTTGTTGATGACGGATCACACGGCTGTTCAGTGCGCTGCGAAATGAGCGCCCGTGGCCAAGAAAATGAATCGCCTCCAAGACACTGGTTTTTCCACTGCCGTTGGGGCCAATTAAAAAGTTAAAGCCTGACGACAGTTCGATATCGCAGGCTTCAATATTTCTGAAGTCATGAATGACCAGTCGAGTGAGCGCCATAATCTAGAGGCGAATGGGCATCACGACATACATGGCATCATCGCGATCACAGTCCTCAATCAAAGTACTGCCGACCGCGTCTGTCATTGAAAAACGGACAGTGTTACAGCGCAAAACGTTGAGCACATCTAAAACATAACTGACGTTAAAACCAATCTCGATGGCCTCGCCTTGATAATTCACTTCCAAAAATTCTTCGGCTTCTTCTTGCTCGGGGTTATTGGCAGAGATGCGCAGCTCACTGCCATCAATATTCATCCGAACACCACGGAATTTCTCGTTCGACAGCACCGCGGCTAACGACAAGGCTTGCTTGAGCTCCGCGCAATTAACCTCAAGTGTCCGAGACGTCGATTGCGGCAGCACTCGGCGATAGTCAGGAAATCGTCCATCGACTAACTTCGAAGTAAAGGTCACGTTGCCGACTACCGCACGAATATTGGAAGCACCAATCTGAATATTGACCGGGTTCTCACTATCATCCAACAAACGCGCTAGCTCACTGACGCCTTTACGCGGCACAATCACTTGTTGCGCTGGCGCGCTTTCATCCATGGTCAGGTGGCACACTGCCATACGGTGACCATCGGTCCCTACCGTACGTAGCGTTTGTCCATCGGTTTCGAACAGCAAGCCATTGAGATAATACCGCACATCTTGGTTTGCCATTGAAAACTGAGTCGCATCAATCAGGTGATTCAGTTTATTTTGTGGCAGCTGCAGGCTTACATCCGCTTGCCAATCATCGATGTTGGGATAATCGCTAGCCGGCAAGGTGGACAAGGTGAACCGGCTTCGACCCGCTCGCACCACGACACGATCACCTTCTTGAGCAACCGTAATACGGGCTTCACTGTTCAAGCCTTTGATAATATCCATGAACTTACGCGAGGGAACCGTTATCGCCCCATCTTGATGCTCTCCCTCCAACGGTGCCGTTGCATTAAGCTCCACCTCCATATCAGTGGCGGTGAGCTTAAGTTGCTGCTCGGCGACTTCAATCAGAAGATTGCTTAAGATCGGTAAGGTACTGCGCCCACCTAAAGCCCCAGAAACTTGTTGCAGCGGTTGAAGTAGCTGCTCACGCGTAAGAATAAATTTCATAATTAGGACGACAATGTTCGAATCAGGTTAGAGTAATCTTCTTTAATATCGTGACTTTCTTCACGCAGTTGCTCAATTTTACGGCATGCATGCAATACGGTTGTATGGTCACGACCGCCAAAGGCATCACCAATTTCTGGCAAGCTGTGGTTGGTCAGCTCTTTCGATAAGGCCATCGCCATTTGACGAGGGCGTGCAACCGAGCGAGACCGGCGCTTAGATAACAAATCCGCCATCTTGATTTTATAATATTCTGCCACGGTTTTCTGAATATTATCGATAGTGACCAGCTTTTCTTGTAGCGCCAACAAATCGCGCAACGCTTCCCGAACGAAATCAATGGTGATCGCGCGGCCGGTAAAGTTGGCGTTGGCAATGACACGATTAAGCGCCCCTTCCAGTTCACGGACATTCGACCGCAACCGCTTAGCAATAAAGAAGGCAACTTCATCCGGCAAACGAATCGCGTGGTCTTCTGCCTTTTTCATCAAGATCGCCACACGCGTTTCCAATTCAGGCGGTTCGATAGCAACCGTCAGGCCCCAACCAAAGCGTGATTTCAAGCGATCCTCAACCCCATTGATTTCTTTTGGGTAGCGATCGGAGGTCAAAATGATCTGCTGATTCCCCTCAAGCAAGGCATTAAAGGTATGGAAAAACTCTTCTTGTGAGCGCTCTTTATTGGCAAAAAACTGAATATCATCGATCAAGAGTGCATCCACGCTACGGTAGTAGCGCTTAAACTCTTCGATGGCGTTGTTCTGCAGTGCTTTGACCATGTCTTGCACAAACCGCTCAGAGTGCATGTAAACCACGCGAGCATCTGCCTTTCGATCGGAAATAGCATTCCCCACCGCATGGAGCAAGTGCGTTTTACCCAGCCCCGTCCCACCATACAAAAACAGCGGATTATATGCCGCTCCCGGGTTTCCCGAGACCTGCCGTGCCGCCGCGAGTGCAAGCTGGTTCGATTTACCTTCCACAAAGTTATTAAACTTGTGTTTCGGATTCACGTTGGAGCGATGATTGACATCCGATTGCACCGGTGACGGTGCCGGCTCCCAAACGCGTCCACGAGTGGGGGCAGGGGCCGCTTGTTGAGGCGCAGGGGCTGACGCCGGGCCAGCTGGCGCAGATTGCGGCGCAGCAGCAACCGGTTTACTGCCCACTTCAAAGCGCAGCATAGGCACGTCGACACCACAAAACTCATTCAGCAGTTGATTAATCTGATGCAAATATTTATCCCGCACCCAATCAAGCACAAAACGGTTAGGGGCAAACAGGGTCAACGTATTGTCATTGAGTTCGGCTTGAAGTGGCCGTACCCACATACTAAATTCTGTTGCAGGTAAATCATCTTGAAGCCGTTCAAGACACTGCAACCAAAGCGATGATGACACGTTTGACTCCACGCAGTTATACCGAAAAGGAAAAGGTCATAATGGTACTCCTGTCGCGCCCAGATCGCTACCCACAAGATCCCGAAATCAGTGAATAAGATCCGACTTATGCACATAGATCCCACAGATAACCCAGAGATCGCCACAGCCTACCCGCTTTTTACTCACAACATTACGCACATGGTCGTCGTGACCAGTCCGAGAATTCGAGGCCATGTCCCGCATCGATCCGACTCACGCCTGTTAATACGTTATTACTCATAACAACAAGGTATTTCTCGTCCCCTCTTCGCCCCTCTATATTACGTTTCCTATCAATATTGATGTGGTTATTACGGAGTTTTTCATGACTAAATGGATCCTCAACGCCCTGCTCAGCCTGAGCATGGTGATTTCAGTCCCCGCTTTTGCATCAGACACCGTCAAAGTGGGCATGTCTGGCCGATACTTTCCTTTTACCTTTGTCAAACAAGACCAACTACAAGGGTTTGAAGTCGACCTTTGGGATGAGATTGGTCAGCGTAATGACTACGATATCGAGTATGTAACGGCTAACTTCTCGGGCTTATTTGGGCTTTTACAAACTGGCCGTATCGATACGATTTCAAACCAAATCACTATCACCGATGAGCGCCAAGCGAAATATTTGTTTACCAACCCGTATGTCGTCGATGGGGCGCAAATCACGGTTCGTAAGGGCAATGACGCGATTCAGTCCGTCGCAGATTTAAAAGACAAGACGGTCGCGGTGAACTTGGGCTCTAACTTTGAGCAACTCCTTCGCGATCATTCAGCGTCCGATGATATCCATATCAAAACCTACGAAACCGGTATTGAGCACGATGTGGCCCTGGGCCGTGCCGATGCGTTTATTATGGACCGCCTCTCCGCACTACAATTGATCAAAGAGTCGGGCTTGCCTCTACAATTAGCGGGTCAGCCTTTTGAAACCATTGCCAACGCCTGGCCATTTGTTGACAACGACCGCGGCCAGCGCTTACGTGATGAGGTGAACACAACACTCGTCAACATGCGTGATGACGGCACGTTAGCCGATATTTCGATCAAGTGGTTTGGTGCTGACGTCACCCAAAAGTAAGTATTCACCAACATTAAAAAGCCCGCGTTGGCGGGCTTTTTTGTTTAAAGGACTCTCATGGCGTTTGATTTCGATTATATGGTCTCGCTGTTCCCTCTATTGCTTAGCTATTTAGGGATCACCATGGAAATGGCCTTTTTGGGGCTACTTTTCTCCCTCGCCTTAGCCGTCGCCATCGCCTTAATTCGCGTCTTTCGTGTCCCTGGGTTAAATGGCTTAGCGCAAATCTTCATTAGTTTCTTTCGCGGCACCCCTTTATTGGTGCAGTTGTTTTTGCTCTATTATGGCTTACCACAGGTGATCCCCAGTTTAGTGGGGATGGATGCCTTTACTGCAGCCGTGATTGGGATCAGTTTGCACTTTTCTGCCTATATGGCCGAATCGATTCGTGCCGCAATTCTCGGGGTCGATCGCAGTCAGATGGAAGCAAGCTTAGCCATCGGCATGACGACGCGACAAGCCATGCAACGCATTATTTTACCGCAAGCCGTGCGCATTGCTCTGCCGTCGTTGATGAACTATTTCATCGATATGATTAAAGCCACCTCTCTCGCTTTTACACTAGGCGTGACCGAAATCATGGCACAAGCGCAAATGGAAGCCTCATCCAGTTTCAAGTTTTTTGAAGCCTACTTGGCCGTCGCGCTCATTTACTGGGCGATCGTGGTCGCACTCACCCGCGTGCAATATTGGGCCGAAGCACACCTCAATAAGGCGTATCAACGATGATAAAAATAGAAAAGTTGAAAAAAGTCTATCAGGGCATCGCTGTTCTCGATGGGATTGATTTGACTATCGAACGTGGCGAAATCGTTTGTATTATTGGTCCAAGTGGTACTGGGAAATCTACTTTATTGCGCTGCATTAATTTCCTAGAGCGTGCAGAACAAGGCGTGATAACAATCGGCGAACAACGCGTCGATAGCGGCAATTCAGCCACTCCAAAAAAGGACATTCTGGCGTTGCGGCGTCAAACTGGGTTTGTATTCCAAAACTATGCCTTGTTTGCCCACCTGAGCGCACGCGATAACATTGCTGAAGGCCTGCGCACTGTAAAAGGATGGCAAAAAGCTAAAGCCCGCCAGCGCGCGCAACAGATTTTGGACGATATCGGGCTTGGCGATAAAGGCGACCACTATCCGGCCTCTTTATCGGGTGGCCAACAACAACGCGTAGGGATTGGCCGTGCGATGGCGCTGGAAGCCGAGCTACTGCTTTTCGATGAGCCAACATCCGCGCTCGATCCAGAATGGGTAGGCGAGGTGTTAGCGCTAATGAAAAAGCTCGCCACTCGCCACCAAACCATGCTGGTGGTGACCCACGAGATGCAGTTTGCGCGTGATGTTGCTGATCGTGTGGTATTTATGAACGATGGCAATATTATCGCTCAGGGCACACCGGATTGGCTGTTTAATCACTGTGATGATCCCCGATTGCATAAGTTTTTGAATCAAGTCGGGATCACCGCTTAATTTGCGATCAGTTGGCAAGGATCCTTGCGATCTGCGACTAAGCGCTTATAATTCACGGCCCGAAGTGGCGTGGGTTTTGTGATTGACTAATCGTTAGTCAATGGCTACAATCCGCCCTCTTTGTTGAGAGGCGTCGGAGACAAGCATACTGCTATCCTCCCACGTCGGGTTAACAAACCTAACACTGATCAGTAATAAAGGTAGAAACCATGAAACGCACTTTTCAACCTTCAGTTCTAAAGCGTAAGCGCACTCACGGTTTCCGTGCGCGCATGGCGACTAAGAACGGCCGTAAGGTCATTGCCGCTCGCCGTGCGAAAGGCCGCAAGCAGCTTTCTAAATAATCCGTAGTGATTTGTGAATAAGCTCGCTTATCCTCGGGAGTTACGTCTGCTAACTCCCGAACATTTCAGTGCCGTCTTTCAGCAACCTCATCGCGCAGGTTCGCCGCACTTGACTATACTCGCCAGAAACACCGCGCTCGAACACCCACGTCTCGGTCAAGCTGTCCCGAAAAAGCAAATCAAACTTGCCGTTGATCGCAACCGCTTTAAACGTGTGGTTCGCGAGAGTTTTCGTTTACGTCAGCATCAACTGCCGGCGAAAGACTTTGTGGTTATCGCGAAAAAAAGTGCCAACAACCTGAGTAATCAAGCGCTGCGAGACGAATTGGACAAGTTATGGCAACGTTTGTCGCGACCGCCGCGCAAAAAGCGCTCATCGCGCTGATTCGGGGATACCAACTGGTGATTAGCCCATTAATTGGGCCACGATGCCGGTTCACACCAACCTGCTCCCATTACGCCATCATGGCGATTCAATCCCATGGTGTGATAAAAGGGTGTTGGTTGGCAGGCAAACGTCTATTAAAATGCCACCCTTTGAATGATGGCGGCTACGATCCTGTACCGCCTTGCGACCACCATAACAGAGACAATTAACAATGGATTCCCAACGCAATATCCTGTTGATTGCCCTATTGTTCGTTTCTTTCATGCTATACATGGAATGGAGCAAACCAGAATCCCCGCAGCCGCAGGGACAGGGCGTTGAGCAGCAGCAAACGACTCACAGTGACGTGCCAAGCAGCAATGACGGTAACGATACCACGTCTCTTGATGCACAGCCTGTCTCTGACAAGCTCGTCACCATCAAAACCGACGTATTAACACTGAAAATTGATACGCAAGGCGGTGATGTTGTCCATGCCGAGCTTCCACAATACGATGCTGAGCTGGACTCTGATAATGCCTTCACCCTGCTACATACTAAGCCAGATCATACCTTTGTCGCCCAAAGTGGTTTAATTGGTGCCAATGGCATTGATACCGCTGAAGGCCGCGCACAATACCAGGTGACCCAGAACGACTTCTCTCTCTCAGACGATCAAGACACTTTGCGCGTCCCGATGACAGTCGAAAAAGAAGGGATCAGTTATACCAAAACCTTTGTATTTAAACGTGGTAGTTATGCGGTAGACGTTGAGCATACAATCAATAACCAAACCGATGCGAATGCCAGCGTCACTATGTACACCCAGCTCAAACAAAACTTGCTGGATGATGGTGGTAGCCTAACCATGCCGACTTATCGCGGCAGCGCTTACTCAACGGACGACAAGCGTTACGAGAAGTACAGCTTTGATGACATGGAAAGCAAAAATCTCAGCGTAACCTTTGATCAAGGTTGGGCGGCCATGATTCAACACTACTTTGCCACCGCGTGGATCCCACGAGCCGACAATAATGTGTTGAGCACACGTACCACCTCGCAATACGGTTATATTCAGACCAAAACCAGTGACACCATTCCTGCTGGTACCAGTAAGACCCTAACGGCAACTCTATGGGTTGGCCCGAAACTGCAAGAACAAATGGCCGCCGTGGCGCCAAGCTTGGATCTTGTGGTCGACTATGGTTGGCTCTGGTTTATCGCCAAGCCTTTGCATTGGTTGCTATCAACCATTCAGACCTTTGTCGGTAACTGGGGTCTATCAATCATTATGCTGACCTTTATCGTCCGTGGTGCCATGTACCCGCTTACCAAAGCGCAGTACACCTCGATGGCGAAAATGCGCATGCTGCAGCCTAAACTGCAAGAAATGAAAGAGCGTATTGGTGACGACCGTCAGCGCATGAGCCAAGAAATGATGGAGCTGTACAAGCGCGAAAAAGTTAACCCACTGGGTGGCTGCCTACCGCTAGTGCTGCAAATGCCGATCTTCATTGCGCTCTATTGGGCATTGATGGAATCGGTCGAACTACGTCACGCACCTTTCTTTGGTTGGATTCAAGACTTGTCAGCACAAGACCCTTTCTATGTGCTACCCCTGTTGATGGGGGCGTCTATGTTCCTGATTCAGAAGATGAGTCCAACCACGGTCACCGATCCGATGCAGCAGAAGATCATGACCTTTATGCCCGTGGTCTTCACCTTCTTCTTCTTGTTCTTCCCATCCGGTCTGGTTCTATACTGGTTGGTATCGAACGTGGTCACGCTGCTCCAACAGACGTTAATCTACAAGTCGTTGGAGAAAAAAGGCCTGCATTCGCGCTCGTAACTCAGGCCGCGTCAAGCAATAATAAAAAGGCGACCTGGCGGTCGCCTTTTTCACGTTAATGGCCCACAGGCCTGTCACTGCAATCATAGAGTGTGCATTATGGCTCAAACAGACACTATCGTGGCGCAAGCCACAGCAACTGGCCGGGGCGGCGTGGGAATCGTTCGCGTGTCTGGCCCCCTCGCCCATGAGATTGGCAAAAATATGACCGGACGTGAGCTGGTGCCTCGTCGTGCTGACTACCTCCCCTTTCTCGACCAGGATGGTCAGCCTATCGATCAAGGCATCGCGCTATTCTTTAAAGGCCCTCATTCATTCACGGGCGAAGACGTGCTTGAACTGCAAGGCCACGGTGGCCCCGTTATCATGGATATGCTCATCCAAAGGATTAGCGCCTTTGACGGGGTACGAGCCGCTCGCCCGGGAGAATTCTCTGAACGCGCTTTTTTAAATGATAAGTTGGATCTCGCGCAAGCAGAAGCCATTGCTGACTTGATTGATGCCAGCTCTGAGCAAGCCGCACGTTCGGCGCTACAGTCGCTACAAGGCGCCTTCTCTAGCCAGGTGAACGCGCTGGTGGAAAAGGTCATTCACCTGCGCATTTACGTCGAAGCCGCAATTGATTTTCCCGATGAAGAAATCGATTTTCTCTCCGATGGTAAGGTCGCCAGCGATCTCAATCACATTATTGAGCACCTCGCCACACTGCGTAAAGAGGCCAACCAAGGCGCCATCATGCGTGAAGGAATGAAAGTGGTAATCGCTGGCCGCCCAAATGCAGGTAAATCGAGCTTACTCAATGCCTTGTCGGGGAAAGACAGTGCCATCGTCACCGATATTGCCGGGACTACTCGCGATGTGCTGCGTGAACACATTCATCTCGACGGTATGCCTTTGCATATTATTGATACCGCAGGCCTACGTGACGCTACCGACGAGGTCGAACGCATCGGCGTGGAAAGAGCGTGGGACGAAATAGAACAAGCAGACCGCGTTTTATTTATGGTGGATGGCACCACCACTGACGCTACCGATCCACATGATATCTGGCCTGACTTTGTCTCCCGTTTACCTCAAGATATGGGCATGACGGTGATCCGTAATAAAGCCGACATGACGGGCGAGCCTATGGGCCACTGCGATACCAACCACCCAGCGCTTATCCGCCTTAGCGCTAAAACAGGCCAAGGCGTCGATGCACTCCGCCAACACCTCAAAGCCTGTATGGGCTACGCAGGAGGCAGTGAAGGGGGTTTTATGGCACGTCGCCGCCACTTAGACGCACTCGCCAGTGCAGCCGCACACCTGGACATTGGTCAAACACAACTAGAAGGTTACATGGCCGGTGAAATATTGGCGGAAGAGTTACGCTTGACCCAGCAGTACCTCAACACCATTACTGGCGAATTTAGTGCCGATGACTTATTAGGAAAAATCTTCTCCTCATTTTGTATCGGCAAATAATTATCCCCAACCTGATCACGGGATCCTTACACAAAGGATCCCTTTATCCTACTGTGTTGATCGCGGTTATCCTTGTTATAAGATCATAAGTTATCCCCATAGTTTTCACCATGATCCCCTCGACTGCATCCCCGAAGATACCCGCAATATTCAGCAAGAATTGACTCCCAGGAACAAGGTCTCAATACTAGGCAAGAGACTCTTAATCGTGAGGATAATATGGCGAATATAACAATTATTACAGGCAGTACCTTGGGCGGCGCGGAATATGTTGGCGATCACCTGTCAGATCAACTACAGGCAAAGGGGTACCAAACAGCTGTTATCAATGAGGGGATCCTCGATGATGTATTGGGCGCCAGCACGCTCTTAGTCGTCACATCGACTCATGGCGCTGGCGACTTCCCCGAGAGCATCGCCCCTTTGATGGAACAGCTAATGACCGAACGTCCGATGCTACGTGCGTTGAAATACGGGGTGGTTGGCATTGGCGATTCTAGTTATGACACCTTTTGTGAAGCTGGCATGAAAGCAGACGCCCTATTACAAGATCTCGGGGCCGTCAAAATTGGCGAACGAATCGACATCGATATTCAAGCTCATCCGGTGCCTGAAGATGAAGCGGAACGCTGGTTAACCGATTGGGAGCCATTACTTCAGGCATCTAAGTGAACAATAATTAATCAAACAGACTGTGGATAACTAAGGAATAACCCAGTGATCTTCCTTTAGTTATCCATTTGATAGTTTTTCTTTTCGATCGCCCTGTGGATAAAAGGGCATTTTGATCCCAGGTGATACAGGATCCGATCCAAGGCCACCCACAGAAAGTGATCGTTCCAAGATCCTTGATCTCAATGATCTTTTACCGCTTATCCACTGAGATCCGCTTCCTTAGTAGTAGATCTAATAAAGGATCTATATAAAGATCTTATATATATAAAGCGAAAGCCTTAAGAAGATCAGGATCAAGGTTTGGTTCCTTGTTGAGAGAAAAAGCGCTAGAATGTCGCCCCTTTTGCTTAGTTCATGCGCAAACACTTAACCAGGTTGAGGCTTTAATCATGTTTTACCAGGATCACTTTGACGTCATCGTTGTGGGTGGTGGCCATGCTGGTACCGAGGCAGCACTAGCCGCCGCTCGAATGAATCAAAGAACGTTGTTATTAACCCATAATATCGACACTTTGGGACAAATGTCGTGTAACCCTGCGATTGGCGGGATCGGGAAAGGACACCTGGTAAAAGAAATTGATGCCCTAGGCGGTGCGATGGCGCAAGCTATCGACAAAGGCGGGATCCAGTTTAGAACCCTGAACGCGTCGAAAGGACCCGCAGTACGAGCAACACGAGCACAAGCTGATCGTGCGTTGTACAAAGCGGCAATCCGCCATACCCTGGAAAACACGCCACACCTATCCCTTTTCCAACAAGCCGTGGTGGATTTGATCGTCGATCAGGATCGCGTCACTGGGGTAGAAACAGAAATGGGACTGAAATTCAGCGCAACCACTGTGGTGTTGACTGTCGGTACCTTTTTAGGTGGAAAAATCCATATTGGTATGGATAACTACTCCGGAGGGCGCGCTGGAGATCCACCGTCGAACAAGCTCGCCGATCGCCTACGTGCACTGCCGTTTCGCGTCGATCGTTTAAAAACGGGAACGCCACCGCGTATCGATGCGCGTTCAGTCGATTTCTCTGTGATGCAAACCCAACATGGTGATACACCACGTCCGGTCTTTTCGTTTATGGGCGATGTCAGTCAACATCCTCAACAAATGCCTTGCTATATCACGTATACCAATGAAAAAACCCATGACGTGATTCGAGAAAACTTATCTCGAAGCCCAATGTATGCCGGTGTCATTGAAGGGATTGGTCCACGCTATTGCCCATCGATTGAAGACAAAGTGATGCGCTTTGCCGACAAAGACAAACATCAGATCTTTGTTGAACCTGAAGGGCTAACCAGCAATGAGCTGTATCCAAATGGTATTTCCACCAGCTTACCGTTTGATGTGCAGATGGGGATCATTCAATCGATCAAAGGCTTTGAAAACGCCAAAGTGATCCGCCCAGGTTATGCGATCGAGTATGACTTTTTCGATCCTCGCGATCTTAAGCAAACACTAGAAACCAAATTTATTAGCGGGTTATTCTTTGCCGGACAAATCAACGGCACCACCGGCTATGAAGAAGCGGGGGCTCAAGGGTTGCTGGCAGGATGTAACGCGGCGCTGCAAGCACAAGGCAAAGACGGTTGGAGCCCGCGTCGCGACCAAGCGTATATGGGCGTATTGATTGATGATCTCTCTACCATGGGCACGCAAGAGCCCTACCGTATGTTTACGTCGCGTGCTGAGTATCGCCTATTGCTGCGTGAAGATAATGCGGATATGCGTTTGACGGAAAAAGGCCGTGAGCTCGGTTTGGTCGATGATACGCGCTGGGCGCGTTTTAACCAGAAAATGGAAAACATGGAGCAAGAGCGTCAACGGTTACGTGGCACATGGATCCATCCCCATTCTGACGATGTGGCAGCACTGAACGCGATGCTCAAAACACCGTTAACACGCGAAGCGAATGGCGAAGATCTCCTGCGTCGTCCTGAGTTGCGGTATCGCGATATTGTGACATTGCCAAGTTTTGAACCGGCTCATGCGGATCAGCAAGCCAGTGAACAGGTGGAAATTCAGGTGAAATATGCGGGGTATATTGACCGTCAGCAAGATGAAATTGCTAAATCACAACGTCATGAAAATACCGAATTACCCACTGATCTCGATTACGACCACATAAAAGGTTTATCGAACGAAGTGAAAGGTAAGCTCGCCGATGCGCGCCCTGAAACCGTGGGTAAAGCTTCACGTATCTCTGGCGTCACGCCGGCGGCGATCTCCATTTTGCTTGTCCATTTGAAAAAGCAAGGCATGCTGAAAAAAGGGGCATAAAATGGAACAACAACTCGAATATGGGCTGGCGCAAGCTGGCCTTGTCCTGTCAGCACAACAGCAACAGCAGTTACTGGACTACGTGCGTCTGCTGCACAAATGGAATAAAGCTTACAATTTAACCTCGGTCCGTCATCCTGACGACATGGTGGTGAAACATATTCTTGATAGTCTCGTTGTCTCGCCCCACCTCAAAGGCCAACAGTTTATCGATGTCGGCACAGGACCGGGACTACCAGGCATCCCATTGGCCATTGCTAATCCGGACAAACAGTTCACCCTATTGGACAGTTTGGGTAAACGGATTCGTTTTATTCGCCAAGTTCTTCACGAACTTGGGCTGACAAATGTGACCCCGGTCCAAAGTCGGGTGGAAGACTTTACCCCTGAGCATGGATTTGATGCTGTACTCAGTCGCGCCTTTGCATCGATGAGCGACATGGTGAGCTGGTGTCACCACTTACCGCATGCGCAAGGATGCTTCTATGCGTTGAAAGGACAAGTGGACCAACAAGAAATTGATGCGCTTCCTGCTGATTGTTCTGTGACCGATATCAAAGCTTTGAAGGTACCGGGATTGGAAGGGGCGCGTCATCTAGTAATCTTGAGAGCTAAGAGTAACGAGTAGAGGTCGAAAGCACGTGGGTAAAGTTATCGCGGTAGCAAACCAAAAGGGCGGCGTGGGTAAAACCACCACGAGTGTCAATCTCGCAGCATCACTGGCTGCCACCAATCGCAAGGTGCTACTGATCGATTTGGACCCACAAGGCAATGCGACCATGGCGAGTGGCATCGATAAGTACGATGTCCATGCAACGGCCTATGACCTACTCATTGAAGAAACACCGTTCGAACAAGTTGTGGTTGAAAATACGGCGGGAAGTTATCACCTTGTCGCTGCCAACGGTGATGTGACAGCAGCAGAAATAAAACTCATGGAAGTGTTCGCTCGAGAGGTTCGTCTACGCACGATGCTCGAGACTGTCGTTGACCGTTATGATTATATTTTTATTGACTGTCCCCCTTCCCTGAACCTTCTGACCATCAATGCGATGACTGCGGCTAATTCCGTTCTTGTCCCGATGCAATGTGAGTACTTTGCCCTGGAAGGACTGACTGCTTTAATGGATACCATTAGCAAGCTGGCAAGCGTGGTGAACGCCGACCTTCACGTTGAAGGTGTCTTGCGCACTATGTACGACCCAAGAAACCGATTAGCGACCGAAGTATCGGATCAGATCAAAAAACACTTCGGTGATAAGGTGTATCGTACAGTGATTCCCCGCAATGTGCGGCTCGCGGAAGCGCCAAGTCATGGCCGACCCGCCATGTACTACGACAAACTATCGAGCGGTGCTAAAGCCTACCTCGCCCTTGCGGGTGAAATTCTGCGTCGCGAAGAGCAAGCTCGCTCCTCGCCAGACGCTGTCAATGCCTGAGGAAAACAATGAATTCAGCGAAACGCGGGCTTGGAAAGGGCCTCGACGCCCTATTGGCGACCAGTGCACAGGCACAGTCTTCACAAACAGTGGTCCCTGAATCGACCGATACCAGCAATAGCGAATTACAACAGTTATCGGTCACCGTGCTGGAGCCGGGTCAGTATCAGCCGCGCCAAGGCATGGCTGAAGACGCACTGGAAGAACTGACGGAGTCAATTCGCGCTCAAGGTGTGATTCAACCTTTAGTCGTGCGTCAGATCGCGGCGGGACGCTATGAGATCATCGCCGGTGAACGTCGTTGGCGAGCCGCTAAACAAGCAGGATTAAAGCAAGTCCCTTGTTTGGTACGAGAAATGAGCAATAAGGTCGCGAGCGCGGTCGCTTTAATTGAAAACATTCAACGCGAAAACTTGAATGCCATGGAAGAAGCGCAGGCATTGGCGCGCTTAGTGGATGAATTTGAACTGACTCACCAACAGCTTGCTGAGTCACTGGGAAAGTCTCGGACCACTATTAGTAACCTACTTCGGTTAAATGGTTTGGAATCCGGGGTGCGGCAATTGCTGCTTAACAAACAACTCGAAATGGGCCACGCACGTGCCTTGCTGGCACTGGAAGGCGACGTACAAATTGATGCGGCTTTGACTGCGGTCAATAAGAAAATGACGGTTCGCCAAATAGAAAAACTGGTAAAAAAAATGCTTTCGCCACCAGTTGAAGCGAAAAAGCCTAAATTATCACCTGAAGTTGAAGCCCTTCAGCAACGCCTAGGCGATAAATTTGGCGTGAGTGTCGCTTTAACACAACAGAAAAACGGCAGTGGAAAATTAGTGATTAATTTCGAAGAATCTGAAAAGTTAGCGCAAATTCTTGCAATTTTCGACGAAGAAATGTGACTTATGCCAGTCGCTTTTTGTTACATAAAAGTGCTTACTGTGATCAGGTTACGCTGTTGTAAAATTTTCCCTGCTTTTTTACATTGATGCGATTGCATTAGTCGGGGCGAAACGTATAATTTTTGCTGTTTTCCCAGCACGGCAACAGTGCTAAGTGGAACGGAATCGAGGAACAAATACATGGTATCGACGCTCGCGCGGCCGGGTCGTGAAATCGCGACAAAATTGGTGCTTTTGCAGGCTGGCGTCGTATTAGCAACGGCAATCTTGATGGCACTTGCTATCAATGTCGACTGGGGAAAATCCGCGTTAATCGGTGGGGGTATCTTTGTGATAGCCAATGCTGTGTTTGCGTCGTGTGCTTTCCTCTTTAGTGGGGCAAGAGCTGCAAAATTTGTGGTCGCGTCCTTCTTTGGCGGTGAAGTCTTAAAAATTTCACTGACCGTCGTCCTGTTTGTCCTTGCTTACCTGTATGTCGAGGTGGAACTTGTTCCCCTCAAACTGGCCTATTTGCTGGCATTAGGGATTAATATCTTTGCGCCAGTTTTATTCATTAACAACAACAAATAGGATGAGTTATGGCTGCGTCAGGTGATGCGCTTACACCGTCTAGCTACATCACTCACCACCTGACACACTTGTCAAGCGGTGAGGGGTTTTGGGCGGTTCATATTGATAGCCTGTTTTTCTCTGTCCTCATCGGTATCGTCTTCTTAGGCATTTTCCGATCAGTGGCAAAGAAAGCATCGACAGGTGTCCCGGGTAAGCTTCAGTGTTTTGTCGAAATCTTGGTTGAATTCGTTGATGACAATGTCCGCGAAACCTTCCATGGACGCAATCCGCTGATCGCACCTTTGGCCCTGACTATCTTCGTCTGGATATTCCTGATGAATACGATGGACTTAATTCCTATCGATTTTCTTCCTTATCCGGCGGAACACTGGTTGGGTATTCCATATTTAAAAGTGGTTCCAACTGCAGACGTAAATATCACCCTTGCAATGGCGCTGGGCGTGTTCTTCTTGATGATTTTTTACAGCATCAAGATAAAGGGTATCGGTGGCTTTGCTAAAGAGCTAGCGTTACACCCGTTTAATCACCCGATCATGATTCCGTTCAACCTCCTGTTGGAGATAGTTTCGTTACTGGCGAAGCCTATTTCTCTTGGGATGCGTCTGTTCGGTAACATGTTTGCCGGTGAGGTGGTATTTATTCTTATCGCGGCGTTACTGCCGTGGTGGGCGCAATGGCTGGGTTCTGTGCCGTGGGCAATTTTCCACATTCTAGTCATTACGATTCAAGCCTTTGTCTTTATGATGTTGACCGTCGTGTATCTCTCGCAGGCGCACGAAGACTCAGATCATTGATGACATTTTTTAGAAAGCAATTTGTTAGTCATTATTGGCTTATAGCCGACAACGAAAACTGGAGATAGTGATGGAAACTTTATTGAGCTTTTCTGCAATTGCCGTGGGCATCATTGTAGGTCTTGCTTCCCTTGGTACTGCGATTGGTTTCGCCCTGCTGGGTGGTAAATTCCTTGAAGGTGCAGCACGTCAACCTGAGATGGCTCCTATGCTGCAAGTTAAGATGTTCATCATCGCGGGTCTTCTTGATGCGGTTCCAATGATCGGTATCGTAATTGCACTGCTGTTCACGTTCGCGAACCCATTCGTAGGTCAACTGTAAACTGGCTAATAGCTGAACAGACCCTTTAGCTTATGATTAAGGAGGCGCCGTTGTGAATATCAACGCAACTCTGCTAGGCCAGGCAATCGCGTTCACTATCTTTGTGTGGTTCTGCATGAAATATGTATGGCCACCATTGATGCAAGCGATTGAAGAGCGTCAGAAAAAAATCGCTGACGGTCTCGCGGCGGCTGATCGCGCCGCCAAAGACCTGGATTTAGCCCAGGCGAACGCTTCTGATCAATTGAAAGAAGCGAAGCGCAATGCAACTGACATTATCGAGCAGGCCAACAAACGCAAAGCACAAATCCTCGATGAGGCACGTGTCGAAGCGGCTGCTGAGCGCGACAATATCCTAAACCAGGGTAAGGCCGAGTTGGAAGCAGAGCGTAACCGTGCACGCGATGAGCTGCGTAAGCAAGTCGCATCGCTCGCTGTTATTGGTGCCGAGAAAATTATTGAGCGTTCTATTGACCAGAACGCGCATAAAGATCTTCTCGATAAAATCACTGCAGAACTGTAACAAGGAGGGGCAGCAATGTCTGAACTGACAACACTCGCTCGCCCCTACGCGAAAGCAGCCTTTGATTTTGCGGTAGAAAAAGGCGAGTTAGTCCAATGGGCTGAAATGCTTGCCTTTACTGCTGAGATTGCCCGTGATGAGCGCGTAAAACATATGTTAGACGCGTCCTACTCTGCCGAGAAATTAGCAGATATTTTCATCACAGTGGGTGGCGATCAGCTCAACGATTTCGGCCAAAATTTGATTAAAATGATGGCGGAAAACAAGCGTCTAAAAGCGCTTCCTGAGGTTTGTGAACAGTTTCTCGCCATGCGCGCGGAATTGGAAAAAGAAGTTGATGTGCAAGTCACGTCAGCGACGGCTCTTTCCGAAGAGCAACAACAAGCCATCAGTGAAAAGCTAACGACGCGTTTTGAGCGCAAAGTAAAGCTGAACTGTAGTGTAGACGAAGCCCTGGTTGCCGGGGTTATTATTCGAGCTGGAGACTTGGTCATCGATAACTCAGTAAGTGGCCGTATGCGCCGCCTGAGCGATGCATTGCAGTCTTGATTTGGGGAATTGGAGCATGCAACTTAATTCCACGGAAATTAGCGATCTGATCAAACAACGCATCGAAAAATTCGACGTTGTGAGTGAAGCGCGTAACGAAGGTACCATCGTGTCAGTCAGCGACGGTATTATTCGTATCCATGGCCTTGCTGATGCGATGCAAGGGGAAATGATTGAACTGCCTGGTAACCGTTATGCGCTAGCATTAAACCTTGAGCGTGACTCTGTAGGTGCGGTTGTGATGGGTCCGTATTCGGACCTACAAGAAGGCATGAAAGTCACCGGTACTGGTCGCATTCTTGAAGTACCGACGGGTCCTGAACTGTTAGGTCGTGTGGTGAACACCTTGGGTGAGCCAATCGACGGTAAAGGACCGATCGAAACCGAAACCACTTCGCCTGTCGAAGTGATTGCGCCGGGCGTTATCGCTCGTCAATCGGTCGATCAACCTGTTCAAACCGGCTATAAAGCGGTTGACTCAATGATCCCTATCGGCCGAGGCCAGCGTGAGCTGATCATCGGTGACCGCCAAACCGGTAAAACCGCGTTGGCGATCGATGCGATCATTAACCAGAAAAACTCTGGTATCTACTCTATTTATGTCGCGATTGGTCAAAAAGCCTCAACCATTGCAAACGTAGTTCGCAAGCTGGAAGAGCATGATGCACTGAAAAACACCATCATCGTCGTATCATCGGCTTCTGAAGCGGCTGCTCTGCAATACCTGGCACCTTATGCAGGTTGTGCAATGGGCGAGTATTTCCGTGACCGCGGTGAAGATGCGCTGATTGTGTATGATGATTTGTCGAAGCAAGCCGTTGCTTATCGTCAGATTTCATTGCTATTGCGTCGCCCACCAGGCCGTGAAGCCTATCCAGGTGACGTTTTCTATTTGCACTCACGTCTTCTTGAGCGGGCTGCACGTGTAAACGCGCACTATGTCGAAGAGTTCACCAAAGGTGAAGTGAAAGGTAAAACCGGTTCATTAACCGCCTTGCCTATCATTGAAACCCAAGCGGGTGACGTGTCTGCATTCGTACCGACCAACGTTATCTCGATCACCGATGGTCAGATCTTCCTGCAAACTGAGCTGTTCAACGCCGGTATCCGTCCCGCGGTTGACCCAGGTATCTCGGTCTCTCGTGTCGGTGGCTCTGCGCAAACTAAGATCATGAAAAAACTGTCAGGCGGTATTCGTACAGCCTTGGCACAATATCGTGAGCTTGCTGCATTTGCTCAGTTCTCATCGGATCTGGATGACGCAACCAAGAAGCAATTGGATCACGGTCAGAAAGTGACCGAGCTGATGAAGCAGATGCAATATGCGCCAATGTCTGTCTTTGAGCAGGCCATGGTTATTTTTGCGGCTGAAAAAGGCTACTTGGAAGACGTTGAGCTGAACAAGATCGGTGACTTTGAGCACTCTCTGCTCGCCTTTGCGAAGGCGCAGTATGCCGACCTAGCTGCTCAGATTGATGAGTCTGGTGCTTACAACGATGACGTTGAAGCGCAGTTGAGAAAGCTGTTGGACGACTTCAAAGCGACCCAGACTTGGTAACATTGTAGGTGACCACTTAGGTGGTCACCCACTAACGGAGAGTAACTATGGCCGGCGCAAAAGAGATTCGTACTAAGATCGGAAGTGTGAAAAACACACAGAAGATCACTAAAGCGATGGAAATGGTGGCAGCCTCCAAAATGCGTAAAACGCAAGAAGCCATGGAGTCGTCACGTCCATATGCTGTCACTATGCGCAAAGTGATCGGTCATCTTGCACTGGGTAACTTGGAGTACCGTCATCCTTATTTGGAAGAGCGGGAAGCCAAGCGCGTTGGTTACATCATCATTTCTACTGACCGCGGATTGTGTGGTGGCTTGAACATTAACCTGTTCAAAAATGTTATCACAGATATGGAAAGCTGGACCCACAAAGGTGCTGAGATCGATATGGCATTGGTCGGGGCGAAAGCGACCGCTTTCTTTAACAATTACGGCGGAAATGTAGTCGCACAAACCTCTGGTTTGGGGGATACCCCCGTACTGGAAGACCTGATCGGTACGGTCGGGGTGATGCTGAAAAAATACAATGAAGGTGAGCTGGACCGCTTATATGTTGTTTTCAATAAATTTGAGAACACCATGGTGCAGACCCCAGTGATCGATCAATTGCTGCCTTTGCCCAAGTCAGACGACGAGGATATGCAGACTAGCCACGCTTGGGATTATATCTATGAGCCTGAGCCGAAGCCCTTGCTCGATACTTTGTTGGTTCGCTATGCCGAGTCACAAGTGTATCAAGGTGTGGTGGAAAACCTCGCCAGTGAGCAAGCGGCGCGTATGGTGGCGATGAAAGCTGCGACCGACAATGCAGGTAATCTGATTGATGATCTGCAGTTGGTGTACAACAAAGCCCGTCAGGCTGCGATCACCCAAGAGCTGTCAGAGATTGTTTCTGGCGCAAGTGCGGTGTAAAGGCAAAGGTTAACGAACTAGTTTAGAGGAATAACGATGGCTACAGGTAAGATCGTTCAGATCATCGGTGCGGTAGTCGACGTAGAGTTTCCACAAGACGCAGTGCCGAAGGTATATGATGCGTTGAATGTGAAACGTGAAGGCGAGCGTCTGGTGTTGGAAGTTCAGCAGCAGCTAGGTGGTGGCGTAATTCGTGCTATCGCTATGGGCTCATCTGATGGTCTGCGTCGTGGAATCGAAGTAGAAAACTCAGGGGCTGCAATCCAAGTCCCTGTTGGGGAAGCAACGCTAGGACGTATCGTCAACGTTCTGGGTGATGCAATTGATGAGCGTGGCGATCTTGGTGAAAAAGAGCGCTACTCGATTCACCGTGAAGCGCCAACTTACGAAGAACAATCGAATTCCACTGAGCTTTTGGAAACCGGTGTTAAGGTTATCGACCTTATCTGCCCGTTTGCGAAAGGCGGTAAAATCGGTTTGTTCGGTGGTGCGGGTGTTGGTAAAACCGTCAACATGATGGAGCTTATCAACAACATCGCACTGCAACACTCAGGTCTGTCTGTATTTGCTGGTGTAGGGGAGCGTACTCGTGAGGGTAACGACTTCTACTACGAAATGCAGGAAGCGGGTGTTGTTAATATCGAAAACCCTGAAGAGTCAAAAGTGGCCATGGTGTATGGTCAGATGAACGAGCCACCAGGTAACCGCCTGCGTGTCGCACTGACCGGTCTAACCATGGCGGAAAAATTCCGTGATGATGGCCGTGATGTTCTACTGTTCATCGACAACATCTATCGCTATACCCTTGCCGGTACTGAGGTATCTGCACTGTTGGGTCGTATGCCATCAGCAGTAGGTTATCAGCCAACGCTCGCTGAAGAGATGGGTGTATTGCAAGAGCGGATCACGTCTACCCGTACTGGTTCGATTACTTCCGTACAGGCGGTTTACGTGCCAGCGGATGACTTGACTGACCCGTCACCAGCCACCACCTTTGCCCACTTGGATGCAACGGTTGTATTGTCACGTAACATCGCGTCTATGGGTATGTACCCAGCGATCGACCCATTGGATTCGACATCACGTATGTTGGACCCCTTGGTGGTAGGTCAAGACCACTATGATATGGCACGTGGTGTGCAATCTGTGCTTCAGCGCTATAAAGAGCTGAAAGACATTATTGCTATTCTGGGTATGGATGAGCTATCTGAAGAAGATAAGCTAACGGTTGCACGTGCACGTAAGATTGAACGTTTCTTGACTCAACCTTACCACGTCGCTGAAGTGTTCACCGGCCAACCAGGTGTTTATGTTTCGCTGAAAGATACTATTGCAAGCTTCAAAGGCCTGCTCAGTGGCGAGTACGATGATATTCCAGAGCAGGCTTTCCTGTACTGCGGTAGCATCGACGAAGTACTCGAAAAAGCGAAAAACCTGTAAGGCTTGAGTAGGAGGCGATATGGCAGCGATAACCTTCCATCTGGATGTGGTCAGTGCAGAGCGACGATTGTTCTCTGGCCGTGCCGAGCATATTCAGGTGACCGGTAGCGAAGGTGAACTGGGTATTCACGCAGGACACACACCGCTGCTGACCGCTATCACGCCGGGCATGGTGCGTATCGTCAAGCAAGGCGGTAGCGAAGAGATCATTTATCTTTCTGGCGGCACGCTTGAAGTTCAGCCTAGTACAGTCACTGTACTGGCTGATACGGCAATTCGTGGTGAAGAGCTAGACCAAGCCAAGGCAGAAGAAGCGAAGCGTCGCGCTGAGGATAAAATCCATAATCAGCATAAAGACGTCGACTTTGCTCAAGCGGCCAGTGACCTGGCTAAAGCGGTTGCGAAGCTTCGAGTGATCGAGCTGACCAAACACAAGCGTTAATCAGGCACTTACGGTAAGAATATAAGCGACGCTTCGGCGTCGCTTTTTTTATGTGCCGCGCGACGTGATATCTGCTAGGTGCGTCTTACCACCAAAAAGCGTTACACTGAGCCTCATTATTTATTCAAATCAACCCTCATCACGGAAAGACTATGCAATACAGTGCGGTTATTCTCGCGGCCGGTAAGGGCACGCGCATGTATTCTCAAACCCCTAAAGTGCTTCACACATTGGCTGGTAAACCAATGGTTGAACATGTGATTGATACCTGCCATGGCCTCGGCGCTTCGCAAATTCATTTAGTGTATGGCCATGGTGGTGAAACCATGCAGCGTGTGTTAGCTCACTCGCCGGTGAATTGGTGCTTACAAGCCGAGCAGCTCGGGACAGGCCATGCAGTGCAACAAGCTGCGCCACATTTCGCCGATGATGAGCAAGTGTTGGTGCTCTATGGCGATGTGCCCTTAATTTCAGAGCAAACCTTAACGCGTTTGCTAGAAGGGCAGCCAGAGGGCGGGATTGGGCTGTTAACTGTGCATCAGGACGATCCAACCGGTTACGGTCGTATTGTGCGTGAAAAAGGGGAAGTGGTCGCGATTGTCGAGCAAAAAGATGCGACTGACAGTCAGCTTTCGATCACCGAAATTAACACCGGCGTATTGGTGGCAACAGGACGAGACCTACGTCATTGGTTGTCGCAGCTAGACAATAATAATGCCCAAGGGGAGTTTTACCTTACGGATGTGATTGCGCTGGCGCATCAACAAGGCCGGGCTATTCAAGCGGTTCACCCCGTCAATGCTGTCGAAGTCGAAGGCGTCAATAACCGCCTGCAGCTCTCTCGTCTTGAGCGTGAGTATCAAAAAATGCAAGCCGAGCAACTGCTACTGAGCGGCGTCATGCTTACCGATCCGGCGCGCTTTGATCTACGCGGCCAGTTGCAATGTGGCCGAGATGTCACCATTGATGCCAACGTCATCATCGAAGGCAGTGTGACCTTGGGTGATAACGTCACTATCGGGGCCGGAAGCGTACTGATTGATTGCGAGATTGATGACAACACCTTAATTCGCCCTTATAGCGTGGTGGAAGGTGCTAGCGTCGGGGAAGACTGCACGGTTGGGCCGTTTACGCGGCTACGTCCTGGCGCTGAAATGGCACGCAATGCCCATGTGGGCAACTTCGTGGAAATGAAAAAAAGCCAACTTGGCGAAGGCTCTAAAGCCAACCACCTGACGTATCTTGGTGATACTGAGGTGGGATGCGGCGTGAATATCGGCGCTGGCGTGATCACCTGTAATTACGATGGTGCCAATAAACATAAAACCGTGATTAAAGATAATGCCTTTATTGGATCGGACTCTCAGCTCGTCGCCCCGGTGGTGATTGGTGAAGGGGTCACCGTTGGCGCGGGCAGTACCATCAGTAAAGATGTCGCGGATGGTCAACTAATCATCACTCGCGCCAAACCAAGGACAATTGAGGCTTGGCAACGGCCGAAAAAAAAGTAGAATACTGACTATTGAGCGCGCACAGCGGCTTTTTAGCTTGATAGGCGAAAAGTTGTGCGGTTGGTAAAATCAGGTATTGACTCCCGATAAAAACCAGCCTATTATGCGCGCCTCAGTTGGGGTATCGCCAAGCGGTAAGGCAACGGGTTTTGATCTCGTCATTCCCAGGTTCGAATCCTGGTACCCCAGCCAACGCGTCCGTAGCTCAGCTGGATAGAGTACCTGGCTACGAACCAGGCGGTCGGAGGTTCGAATCCTCCCGGACGCGCCATCTTTCTTCAACTACCATGAAGTGAGATGAACAACTTGGAAAGCGGAAGTGGCGGAATTGGTAGACGCACCAGATTTAGGTTCTGGCGCCGCAAGGTGTGAGAGTTCAAGTCTCTCCTTCCGCACCATTTATTAAAGACATGTGGCTGTAAAGCGGCATGAAAAATTGGGGTATCGCCAAGCGGTAAGGCAACGGGTTTTGATCTCGTCATTCCCAGGTTCGAATCCTGGTACCCCAGCCACTTTAGGTCGGCTACGTAGCTCAGTTGGTTAGAGCACATCACTCATAATGATGGGGTCACAGGTTCGAATCCCGTCGTAGCCACCATTATTCTGATTTATTGCAGATGCAGTGAATCACACCGGTTTGCGGCGGTGGCGGAATTGGTAGACGCGCTAGCTTCAGGTGCTAGTGTCCGAAAGGACGTGAGGGTTCAAGTCCCTCCCCCCGCACCAAGACAATTGATACTTAGCCCGCCCGCTGAGTTATCATAAAAAACATGCGGAAGTGGCGGAATTGGTAGACGCACCAGATTTAGGTTCTGGCGCCGCAAGGTGTGAGAGTTCAAGTCTCTCCTTCCGCACCATATTAAGCCCACTAGCTTCAGCTGGTGGGCTTTTTTCGTTTTTGTTATCTGCCAGTCACACTTCTCGGTCCCTCTAATACTTTTCGCCACTTCATCTTGAACTTTGTTTTGTTTTGTTTATCATAAGTTTCGAATCGAAACTTTAGTGGTTATATGTCGAAACGAAATACCCAACAACGCCGTCACACCATTGTGTCCTTGCTAACAGAGCAAGGGCAGGTGAGTGTTGATGCCCTCTCTCAACGCTTTGAAACCTCCGAAGTGACTATCCGTAAAGATTTGGCCGAGCTGGAGAAAAACGGCCTGCTACTGCGCCGTTATGGCGGAGCTGTGCCTGTACCGCAAGAAATGGTATCGGAGCAGGCGGTGAAAGTGTCGAAGCAAAAGCAAAGTATTGCCGATACTGCGGCGGCGCGTATTCGAGATCATAACCGTATCGTCGTCGACAGTGGCACCACGACTGCGGCTTTAATCCCTTTGCTCGACAAAAAGCGCGGTCTAGTGGTGATGACTAACTCATTGCAGGTTGCCAATGCGATTCGTGAGCTTGAACACGAACCCACTTTATTAATGACGGGGGGAACGTGGGATACCCATTCTGAGTCCTTTCAAGGCCAAGTAGCCGAACAAACCTTACGTGCCTATGACTTTGATCAGCTCTTTGTTGGCGCCGACGGCATTGATGTCGGGCGTGGCACGACCACATTTAATGAAATGACGGGTCTGACACGGGTGATGGCGGAGGTCGCGCGTGAAGTGGTGGTGATGATCGAATCTGACAAGATCAGTCGCCGTATTCCCAACTTGGAGCTTGCCTGGTCCAGCATCGATACCTTGATCACCGATAACCAACTCGACGACGATCTCAAGCGCGCGATCGAACAAACGGGGACAGATGTGATCTGTGCCGATACCTGATAAACCCAATAAGGAAAGACTATGTGTGGAATTGTAGGCGCTGTGGCGCAGCGTGATGTGGCTGAAATTTTAGTGGAAGGCCTACGTCGTCTTGAATACCGCGGTTATGACTCTGCTGGCGTTGCGATCACGGATGACCAGGGGCAATTAACCCGCGTTCGTCGTTTGGGTAAGGTTGCTGCGCTCTCCGATGCCGTTGCAGCGTCTCATCCGACCGGAGGAACGGGGATTGCGCATACACGTTGGGCCACCCATGGAGAACCCAGCGAAGCCAATGCCCACCCACACATGTCCGGTAATGATATTGCGGTGGTCCATAATGGCATTATCGAAAACCATCAGACATTGCGTGAACAGCTGCAAGCACGTGGCTATCAATTTGATTCGCAAACCGATACCGAAGTGATCGCTCACTTAGTTGACTGGGAGATGCAACAAAGTGGTGATTTGCTGAATGCATTTCAACGCACCGTCGATCAGCTTGAAGGGGCTTACGGCACCGTAGTGATGGATAGACGCCAACCTGAGCGTTTGATTGCCGCGCGCTCAGGCAGCCCGTTGGTGATTGGCCTTGGGGTAGGAGAAAACTTTCTCGCCTCGGATCAGCTTGCGCTGCTCAATGTCACGCGTCGCTTTATCTATCTCGAAGAAGGGGATGTGGCTGATATCTCTCGCCGCGAGGTGACAATTTATAATCAGGAGGGCACACCGGTCGAGCGCGAGGTGAATGAAGCCAGTGCTCAATACGATGCCGCCGATAAAGGCCAATATCGCCACTACATGCAAAAAGAAATCTATGAGCAACCCACGGCATTGACGAACACCATGGAAGGCCGTTTGGGCAACGACCATGTGATTGTGGATGCGATTGGCAATGGCGCCAGCGATATTTTGGCCAAAGCGCAGCACATTCAAATTATCGCCTGCGGGACCTCTTACAATGCGGGCATGGTGGCACGTTATTGGTTTGAGTCGTTGGCTGGGATTAGCTGTGATGTCGAGATTGCTTCTGAGTTTCGCTATCGCCAGTTTGTTACCCGTCCCAACAGTGTGCTCATTACCTTATCGCAATCTGGCGAAACGGCCGATACGTTAGCGGCGCTGCGCTTAGCGAAAGAGCGTGGTTATATGGCGACCATGGCCATTTGTAATGTGGCAGGTTCATCACTGGTTCGTGAGTCTGACTTAGCCTTTATGACGCGAGCAGGGACGGAAATCGGCGTTGCATCGACCAAAGCTTTTACTACCCAGCTGTCCGCGCTACTGATGCTGGTCACCGCGCTGGGTAAAATGCAAGGGCGTATCGGCCGTGATAAAGAGCGTGAGGTTGTCGATGCCTTGCACCATCTCCCCTCTAGCATTGAGCAGGCACTCACGTTTGATAAAGCGATTGAGCAGCTCGCTCAGGACTTTGCTGACAAGCATCATGCGCTCTTCCTTGGCCGTGGTGAGTATTATCCGATTGCTATTGAAGCCGCGCTCAAGCTAAAAGAAATCTCTTACATTCACGCTGAGGCCTATGCCGCTGGTGAGCTAAAGCATGGCCCATTGGCGCTGATTGATGCTGACATGCCGGTGATTGTGATCGCACCGAACAATGAGCTGTTGGAAAAGCTCAAATCAAACATTGAAGAAGTACGTGCTCGTGGTGGCCAGCTCTATGTGTTTGCCGATCAAGATGCCGGTTTTACACCGGAAGAAGGCATGAAAATTATCGCCATGCCACACGTGGATGACATCATCGCCCCGGTTTTCTACACCATCCCGATGCAGCAATTGTCGTATCATGTGGCCTTAATTAAAGGCACGGACGTTGACCAACCTCGTAACCTCGCCAAAGCGGTGACGGTGGAATAATCCTGCCTAGTAATCACCACGCTCTGACTAGGAGCGTGGTTGATCATTTATCAGTTACTTCTTCTTTGCTATAAAAATGCGATCTGCATAGGCTTTGTTGCAAAATGCAAATCATTTTGCATTCAATCTCAGGCATGGCGTCTTGAAATATAAACAGGATGTCGTGTGTGTATCTAAATATATGATTTTTAAGTCTTTATTTGATGCCTAATAACCTGGCCTACATTGTGCATACTCAGGGTATAACGACAAATATTGATAAGTTGTAGTGAGGAAGCAATGATTGATTCTAAAACCCAAGTAGCAAAACGCATCAAAGAAGCGCGTGAGTGGAAAGGCATCACTCAAGTAAAAATGGCCAAACTACTCAATGTGGCGCGTCAGACTTATTTGGATATCGAAAACGGTAAAACTGAGCCTCGCGTTCGCATGCTTTCCAATATCGCTGAATTGACTGAACGTCCATTAGTGTGGTTTGTCTATGGTGACGAAGATGTTGAGATGCATGATGTTCAATACAAGCAAGATGTGAACCGCTTGCTCGAGCATTTCTCGCGTTTACCCCATGAAGCGCGCACGGCCATTTTAAATCAAAGCGTGAATATGGCGTCGTTCCTTGTGAACTATTCAAAGGCCGCTCAACGCGCATAAGAGCACTGCCTGACCGACTAGATATGCGGGTAAGTGCTTGCTTACTGAGGTAGGCATCCGTAGCGCAGCATCACACTATCGATGTGCGCTACCATGATACGCCTACCGAGCCATGCATAATGCAGGGTTGGTGTTGTGACGGGCTTTTGTTTAATACAGCTCGGGTAGCAGAGATGAGGCATGAATCATGGTGATTTCGACCGCGCATATGGCGCAACGGATCCGTGAAGCACGGGAATTCAGTAAAATCACTCAGGTAGAGATGGCGCAGCGTTTGAATGTCGCGCGGCAAACCTATCTAGATATGGAATCGGGGAAAACCGATCCAAAAATTCTAGCGCTGGTCACGATTGCAGAGATCACCGGTCGCCCTTTTAATTGGTTCGTGCATGGTGAGTCTGATGAGCGCGACATTGCCTTCACTCATCGTGACGATTTGGCCGCCTTAACCAGCTTGCTGAGTCAGTTGCCGCAAGTTGCGCGTCAAACCGTTATGGATAACGCACTATCAATTGCTGAGTATGTCGTATCAATGACGCCCGAGCCGCGAAACGAATAAACAAAAAGCCCGATAAACGTTATCGGGCTTTTGCTTATTTGGCGTCTATGTCGTCGAGTGGGAGAGGAAAAAACGAAAGGCGGGATTCGACGTTTCATCTTTCCATTCATAGCCGAGCTCGCGTAAATGCGCGGTAAATGCCAGCAAATCTTGGTCGCCGATCTCAAAGCCACATAAAACACGTCCGTAATCTGAGCCATGGTTTCGGTAGTTAAACAGGCTAATATTCCAGTGGGTGCCCAGTGTTTGTAAAAAATGCAATAGTGCGCCTGGGTATTCAGGAAATTCGAAGCTGTACAGGCGTTCATGGAGGTGGGTTGAGGGACGCCCGCCAATCATGTAACGCACATGAACCTTGGCCATTTCATCGTCGGATAAATCTTCTACCGGATAACCTGCTTGGCGTAGATCCTTGATTATCTGATCCAACTCTTCTTGGCCTCCCAGCAACCGCACCCCGACGAAAATGTTCGCCAGGTTTTCATCCCCATATCGATAGTTAAACTCAGTCACGGCGCGATCGCCCAAAATCTGACAGAAATTGAAAAAAGCGCCAGTGTGTTCAGGGATAGTGACGGCAAGTAGGCCTTCGCGTTTTTCCCCCAGCTCAGCCCGTTCAGAGACGTAGCGTAGCGAGTGAAAGTTGGTGTTGGCACCGGATAACACCGCCGCCATTTGCTTGTCTTTTAGCTGATGTTTTTCAACATAGTGTTTTAGTCCAGCCAGTGCTAACGCGCCTGACGGCTCGGAAATAGCACGGGTGTCTTCAAAAATGTCTTGTACCGCCGCGCAAATGGCATCACTGGACACCGTGATGCTGTCATCAAGGTATTGCTGGCATAGCCGAAAGGATTCATCGCCGATGCGCTTGACTGCAACGCCATCGGCAAAGGTTCCAACCCGATCGAGGGTGACGGGAAAGCCAGCATCTAACGCCGCGCGCAGACAGGCCGAGTCTTCCGCTTCGACACCGATCACCTTGATATTAGGCATCAGTTGTTTGATAAGCACTGCGACGCCGGCAGCGATGCCTCCGCCCCCGACGGGTAAGAAGACATAATCGAGATGACCATTTTGTTGCACTAGCTCAAGACCGATAGTTCCTTGACCGGCAATCACCTGTGGGTGATCAAAGGGCGGAACAAAGGTATAGCCATGCTCATCGGCAAGCTGTTGTGCTCTGCCTTTGGCGTCATCAAAATTATTACCATATAGCACCACTTTGCCGCCAAAGCCGCGTACCGCATCGACTTTAATCGCCGGTGTTGTCCGTGGCATGACGATGGTTGCTTGCACGCCAAGCTTGCTTCCAGATAACGCCACCCCTTGTGCATGATTACCGGCAGAGGCAGCAATCACACCGGCTTGCTTTTGCGCGTCGGTTAACTGGGCCATCATATTATGCGCGCCACGCAGTTTAAATGAATGAACCGGTTGACGGTCTTCGCGTTTGAGCTGCACCTGGTTATCGAAGCGCTCAGACAAGCGTTTCATGGTTTGAAGTGGCGAGGTGATCGCCACTTCATAAACAGGCGCGCGCAAGATATCCCTAAGGTAATCAGCACCGTCCATCGGTTGTGCGGGTAAAGATTGCGCCTGTTGCATGCTTACTCCTCCAATTTACTGCGATCGCGCACCGCGCCTTTATCAGCACTGGTGGCAAGGGTGGCATAGGCTCTTAAGGCGTAAGAAACCTGACGCTGGCGATCTTTCGGTTTCCACCCTCTTGCCTGCGCCTTTTCTCGGCGTGCAGTGAGGGTGGCTTCATCTACCCGCAAGCTGATTTCACGGGTCGGGATGTCAATGTGAATGCGATCACCGTCTTCAACGAGGGCGATGGTGCCGCCGTTAGCTGCTTCGGGTGACACATGACCAATGGATAGCCCGGAAGTGCCGCCAGAAAAACGGCCATCAGTGAGCAGGGCGCACGACTTACCCAGCCCCATCGATTTTAAGTAGGTGGTGGGGTAGAGCATTTCTTGCATCCCTGGTCCACCTTTGGGTCCTTCATAGCGAATCACGACCACATCGCCGGCTTTGACTTTTCCACCGAGAATCGCTTCCACGGCGGTGTCTTGGCTTTCGAAGACCACCGCGGGCCCTTCGAAGGTCAGAATGCTCTCATCCACGCCGGCGGTTTTGACGATACAGCCATTTAAGGCGATATTACCTTGCAGCACGGCAAGGCCACCGTCTTGGCTGAATGCGTGCTCGAGGGTACGAATACAACCAGATTGACGGTCATCATCCAGAGTGTCCCAGCGACAGGTTTGCGAGAAGGCTTGGGTGGTACGAATGCCCGCCGGCCCGGCGCGATAGAAAGCTTTAATCGCTTCATCATCGGTTTGTACAATGTCATATTGCGCCAGTTGCTCTTTAAGGCTCATGCCCAGCACAGTTTGCTGGTCCATATTCAGTAAGTTGGCGCGTTGGAGTTCGCCGAGGATCCCCATCACACCACCGGCGCGGTGCACATCTTCCATGTGATACTGCTGGGTGGATGGTGCCACTTTGCAAAGATGAGGGACTTGGCGTGACATGCGATCAATATCATCCATACCAAAATCGATATCGCCTTCTTGAGAGGCGGCCAGCAAGTGCAGCACGGTATTGGTTGATCCTCCCATGGCAATGTCGAGTGCCATGGCATTTTCAAATGAGGCGCGATTTGCAATATTGCGTGGCAGGATGCTGTCGTCGTCTTGCTCGTAATAGCGCTTGGCGAGCGAAACAATCCGTTTACCGGCGTTGAGAAACAGTTGTTCACGATCTGCATGAGTGGCGAGCATGGATCCATTACCGGGTTGGCTGAGCCCCAGCGCTTCGGTTAAACAGTTCATCGAGTTGGCAGTAAACATACCTGAGCATGAGCCACAAGTGGGGCACGCTGAGCGTTCAATTTGCTCGCTTTGCTCATCAGACACATCTGGGTTGGCCCCTTGCATCATGGCATCGACCAGATCGAGTTTAAGGATTTGATCGGAAAGCTTGGTTTTCCCTGCTTCCATGGGGCCACCCGAAACAAAAATCACCGGCACGTTTAGCCGCATCGACGCCATAAGCATGCCCGGGGTGATTTTGTCACAGTTGGAAATACAGACCATGGCATCGGCACAGTGGGCGTTGACCATGTACTCGACCGAGTCAGCGATAATCTCACGCGAGGGCAGCGAGTAGAGCATGCCGCCGTGGCCCATGGCGATGCCATCATCCACTGCGATGGTATTAAATTCTTTGGCAATCCCGCCGGCTTGTTCGATTTCTCGCGCCACCAGCTGGCCCATATCTTTGAGGTGGACGTGCCCGGGCACAAACTGGGTAAACGAGTTCACCACCGCGATGATGGGCTTGCCGAAATCATCATCTTTAACGCCGGTGGCGCGCCATAATGCGCGTGCGCCTGCCATGTTACGACCGTGAGTAGTGGTTTTGGAACGATAGGTTGGCATATTACGACTCCTTTGCCTTATGCGCGCTGGTCGGGGTGAACGGGATCAAGCCAGCCCCATTTGTCTTCGGTAGTGCCATCAAACAGGCCAAAAAAGGCTTGCTGTAGTGAGGCGGTGATCGGGCCTCGTTGACCTTCACCCACTGTAATTTGGTCGACGCTGCGCACGGGGACGATTTCAGCTGCGGTTCCCGTCATAAACACTTCATCGGCCAGATAAAGCGCTTCACGTGCAATCGACTCTTCGCGAATCGTTAGCCCTTGTTCTTTGGCGAGCGTGATGATCGAATCGCGTGTTAGTCCAGGTAAAATCGCGCTGGTGGCCGGTGGGGTACTGATCACGCCATTTTTGACAATAAAGAGGTTCTCACCGGCCCCTTCGGACAGGTAGCCACGCACATCCAGTGCAATGCCTTCTGCGTAGCCATGACGGCGGGCTTCTCCACCCACTAATAAGGACGATAAGTAGTTGCCGCCGGCTTTTGCCGCGGTTGGAATGGTATTGGGGGCGGCACGGTTCCAGCTCGAGACCATGGCATCGACCCCTTGTGCGAGGGCGTCTTCGCCAAGGTAGCTTCCCCAGCTAAAGGCAGCGATGATGATGTCCATCTGTGTCTCTGGCGGTGGACAAACGCCGAGGCCAACATTGCCGACAAAGCCAAGCGGACGAATATAGGCGGAGCGAAGCTGGTTCACGCGCAGGGTTTCTCGGCAACCTTCCATCAGCGCATCCACGCTAAATGGGATCGGGAAACGATAAATCTTCGCCGAGTCTTTAAGGCGCTGCATGTGTTCGCGATGGCGAAATACCACGGGGCCGTTTGGGGTGTCGTAGCAACGTATCCCTTCAAAGACTGAGGTGCCATAGTGCATGGCGTGGGTGAGTACGTGCACAGTGGCATCCTGCCAAGCGATCATTTCCCCGTTAGACCAAATATAATCAGCGGTATTTGTCGACATTCTTTTCTTCCTTTTTGGTTATGCGCGTAGGGACTGTGTAGTCGAAGAGGCCATCATGACCTCTGCCACGTCCCATAGCTTAGTCAGTTGTGGCCGCAAGGTCTCGATCGCGCGTTGGCTTTCGACGGTGACATCAAAAATTACCTGTCCCGAGTCCGAAGGCATTGACATCGTAAACTGGCAGACGGTAAAGCCACGATGACGGATCACGCGCAACACGCGCTCCAACAACTCAGGGCTGTGGGTGGCATGAATTGAAAATTGGTGTTGTGTCATCAGCTTTGCTCCATCATTTGTTGGTTGGCTGCCCCAGGCGGTACCAGTGGCCATACATTTTCCATTTCGTCGATAGCCACATGCAGCAAATAAGGCCCCTGGTGAGCCATCAGGGTGCGTAGCCCCTCTTCAACGTCTTGCTTGCAGCTAATGGTATGCCCAGGGATATCGAACGCGCTCGCGAGGGTGAGAAAATCCGGATTGTCAGACAGGTCGGTCTCACTGTAGCGTTGATCGAAAAACAGCTGCTGCCATTGACGAACCATGCCTAAACGCTGGTTATCAAGCAGAATGATTTTAACGGCGATCCCTCGGCGTTTGAGTGTGCCCAGCTCTTGAATATTCATCATAAACGAGCCATCTCCGGTCACTAACACCACCTCATCATTGGGGCGAGCGACTTTGGCGCCCATTGCAGCCGGTAAACCAAAGCCCATAGTGCCCAGCCCTGCGGAGGTTAATAGATTCTCTGGCCGTGATGGGAGTACATGTTGCGCGACCCACATCTGGTGCTGGCCGACATCGGTCGCGACCACCGTACTGGTTGGCATACGCTGCGAAAGGTTATTCAGCAGTGCCGGCGCATAGATAGCGTCACCTGGGTGGTCATAACGCCACGAGTGCGTCGTTTGCCAGGTGGTGATTTGAGCGCGCCAATCAGGCGATGTGTCAGGGTTTTCTAGGGCGGGAAGCACGAGATTGAGTGGGGCGCAAACCGGTGCTTGTGCGCGGCGCAGTTTGTTGATTTCCGCCGCATCGATATCGATATGCACCACGTTAGCGTGGGGGGCGAATGTATCGAGCTTGCCGGTGACTCTGTCATCAAAGCGTGCGCCGATGACAATCAGCAAATCGGACGCTTGCACCGACAAGTTAGCGGCTTTGGTGCCATGCATGCCTAACATGCCTAGATAATACGGATAGTGCGGTGCGACGGTGCCTAAGCCTTTTAAGGTACTGACCACAGGTAGTTCACTGCGCGCTAAATAATCGCGCACTGCTTGAGTGGCTTTGCCTAACACCACACCGCCGCCGAGATAGACCATAGGGCGCTGACTGGCTCGGATAAGCGCATTCGCCTGGTCGATATCTGTCTTGTTGAGTGGCGCGATATGTGGCGTGGTGATCTGGACTGTAGTCTCAGGGATCAAGCCTTGCTGTACGTCTTTGGCGATATCGACGAGCACGGGGCCCGGTCGACCTGATTGTGCCACTTCAAATGCTTGTGCGAGTGTGGGGGTGAGCTCAGCGGGATCGGTCACTAAAAAACTGTGTTTGGTGCAGGCTAACGATAAGCCTAGCACATCGATTTCTTGAAAAGCATCGGTACCGATAAGAGGGCTAGCAACCTGGCCGGTGATGGCCACAATAGGGACTGAGTCCATCATCGCATCGGCAAGTCCGGTCACGAGATTGGTGGCGCCAGGACCTGATGTCGCAATGCATACCCCAGGACGGCCACTGGCTCGGGCATACCCGATCGCAGCCATGGCGGCGCCTTGCTCGTGGCGACAGAGGATATGTTCCACCCCGCCGTCAAAAAGGGCATCGTAAACGGGCATGATGGCGCCCCCAGGATAACCAAAAACGGTATCCACCCCTTGTTGTTGTAACGCTTTTACCACCCATTGTGCACCGGTCATCGTCGCCCCTCCCCGTCTAAGCGGGGAGAGCAGGGTTGCGAATAACCTGTCTCTGCGCGCTCCATCATGATTGCTTCCGTTGTCGCGTGGCATCGCCACATGAATGAAAAAAGCCCCCGAACCTTTGGGTTGCGGGGGCTTGGTTGCGATGTTGCTGCTGTCTTTCGCGTACCTACACCCCTCGCGGAATAATGACCACGATGAGGCGAATAATGAGAACGATAGCGAAATTTAACATTTGTCTGTCTTATCTTTTATTGGGCCCATTTTATGAGCGTTTTGTTAATTATGTTTTTGTTTATGCCTGCTTGTTGCAGGTCAGTCACGGAGCCGATCTATCGCCGAGTCTCGTGTTTAATTGTTGTGCATTTGTAGTGGTATCACAGACCTCACTCGCATGACAAGAAAAAATTACTCTCAATCACAGATTAGCGCGGCAGTATAAGAGCTGGGTTTCATAGCGATGACAGTAAGCGGAGTGGGAAAATATGGCATTGGCGATAGTTCACAGTCGAGCCTGTGTCGGTGTAGAAGCGCCGAGTGTGACCGTAGAAGTACATATATCTAATGGTTTACCGGGGTTTGCGTTGGTGGGCTTACCGGAAACGACGGTCAAAGAAGCCCGTGATCGGGTACGAAGTGCGATTGTGACTTCTAATTTTGAGTTCCCCTCGCGCCGGATCACCGTCAACCTGGCCCCAGCCGACTTACCTAAAGAAGGGGGACGATTTGATTTACCCATTGCGCTTGGGATCTTGGTGGCGTCGGGACAGTTGCCAGAAAAGCGTTTAAACGCGTTTGAGTTTTTAGGTGAACTGGCGTTGTCGGGGCAATTACGGCCGGTTAAAGGCGCATTGCCGGCGGCGCTCGCCAGTCAAAAAGCGCAGCGAGCCCTGGTGGTACCGGATGATAATGCCAATCAGGTGGCGCTGGTAGACAATGAGCGGCATGTGTCAGCGCCCGACCTGATTGCCGTGAGCCAACACCTAGCCGGCCAGCAAAGTTTATGTTTAAACGCTGTCCCTGCCGTGAATGACATGCCAGCGGTGACGCGATGCTTACGCGACATTATCGGTCAGCAACAAGGTAAGCGGGCGTTAGAAATTGCCGCCAGTGGATCTCATAACTTACTTTTTGTAGGTCCTCCCGGTACTGGGAAAACCATGCTTGCGTCGCGTTTATGTGACTTGCTGCCACCGATGAATGATGATGAAGCGTTAGCCTCAGCCGCCGTCACCTCTTTGACTCAACAACCTTTGCATGAGGGTAATTGGCGTCAGCGCCCTTTCCGTAGCCCCCACCATTCCAGCTCCATGGCAGCCTTGGTCGGAGGCGGCAGCGTACCGCGCCCTGGTGAGATTTCGCTGTCTCACCATGGTGTATTGTTTCTTGATGAAATGCCGGAGTTTGAGCGTCGCGTACTCGATGCGTTGCGCGAGCCGCTTGAGTCTGGCGAAATTGTGATTTCGCGCGCCAATGGTAAAACCCGGTTTCCGGCTCGCTTCCAACTTATCGGTGCATTAAACCCGAGTCCAACCGGTCATCATGAAGGTGAATTGGCCCGGTCTAACCCACAACAAATTCTGCGTTATTTAGCGCGTTTATCTGGCCCACTGTTAGACCGATTTGATATGTCCATTGATATTCCCGCACTGCCACGAGGCTGTCTTTCTAGTGGCGGAGAACGCGGTGAGTCAACGTCGACGGTAAAAGCGCGGGTAGCGGCTGCGCGTGAGCGTATGCTGGCACGCCAAGGAAAGGTGAATGCGTTGTTGAGTAATCAAGAAATGGAGCTGCATTGTCAGCTCGCTCAGGCTGATGCGGCGTTTTTAGAGCAGGCTTTACATCGATTGGGGTTGTCCGTTCGGGCCTATCACCGCATTATCAAGGTAGCACGTACCATTGCCGATCTTGGCGGCGACGCTCAGATCTCACGCCCTCATTTAGCGGAAGCGCTGGGATATCGGGCGATGGATGGCTTATTGCGCCATCTCAACGCCCAAGTCAGCTAATTACTTTTGGGTCAGTAAAAAGTTGATCAACTGGAAGTATTCTTCCGGAGTTTCTACTGTTTTGGGTGTCACGTGATATTTGCCGTTGACGATCACCGCAGGCACACCGCGCAAGCCCGCTTTTTCGAACGATTGGTCGAAACGCTTGGCCATGGAGTTCGCGGCAAAGCTGTTGTAAGCGCTGTCAAATTCTTTGCCATCAATGCCGTTATCGACAAACATTTGGCGAACCTCCGCCAGTGATTTCGGTGGGTTTTGTGCCGCATGAATGCGATCAAACATCACCGGAATAATGGTTTTTTGTGCATCGAGCACAACCGCCGCTGCGTAGGCGCGTGTTACCACACTGCCCATCTCGCCGCCCATAAAAGACACATGGTGTTTTACCACTTTCGCATTATCAGGCACTTGTTGTTTGAGCTGCTGGACCAGTGGTTCAAACTGATAACAATGTGGGCAATAGAAAGAGAAAAACTCGGTCACTGTTGGGGAATCAGTTGCCGGCGTCTCTAGCACCTGGTAATCCTCACCAGCTTTAAAGCGGCCTGGTTTAGCATCCGCTACCTCAATCGGTGTTGCAGGCTCTGCCGACTCCGTTTGCGTCTGCGTGGTTTCGGTTGTTGGGGTGGTGTCTGGTGATGTCTGCGTCACGCTCTCAGGCTCAGAGCACGCGGTTAGGCCTACGACCAGTAGCAAAGGCAACAGTTTTTTAAACATGATTGAATGACTCTCCGTTATCGATTGAGTGCTTACGGATACAGTGTAAGCGGTGGTGCTTCAAGGGCGGCAAGTTGTTCTTTAAAAGCGAGTACCTGACCTTCCCAGTATTTTGCATCAGCAAACCAAGGAAATGCACGAGGAAACGCCGGGTCTTGCCAGCGTTTTGCCAACCAGGCCATGTAATGCACCATTCTCAGACCTCGTAATGGCTCGATCAGTTGCAATTGGTCGGCGGGGAATTCACGAAATTCACGATAACCCTCCGCCAAGGTGTCGAGTTGCGCGAGCTGATCGGCGCGACTGCCGTTTAAAAATAGCCATAAATCTTGCATCGCGGGACCGTTACGTGTGTCATCAAAATCGACAAATAGTGGACCGTCTCGCCACAAAATATTGCTGGGATGACAATCGCCATGGAGCCGAATCGCGGGCCACTCCGTGTGCCATCGCGCCGCGATGGCATCGATTAATCGGTCGAGATCAGAGAAGAATGTCGCTTGCAGGCTTGCTGGGATCAAGCTGGCTTCTCCTAGCTCGCGGCGTGGCTGATAAAGGTGGCTGTCGAGATCAAATTTAGCGCGAGTTTGAAAAGGCTTAGCGGCGCCCATTTGGTGGATACGACCCAGATAACGGCCGACCGCTTCGAGCTGATCCCAATTGTCCACTTCAAAGCCGCGACCGCCCACACTGGGGAATAAGGCAAAGCGAAAGCCTGACGCGTAAAAAAGACTGGTTCCCTCTCGTTGAATCGGCGCAACGACGGGAATATCTGCGTCAGCTAGCTCGCGGCAGAAAGCATGTTCTTCATGAATTTGCGCATCGGACCAGCGAGCGGGCCGATAGAACTTGACCACATAGCGCTGGCCATCATCGGCGACAAACTGGGCCACCCGATTTTCATAGCTGTTCAGCGCGAGTAGGCCGGATTGAGGAAAAATACCGACCGATTCAATCGCATTTAATTGAACGTCGGGAGTAAGAGCATGAAAGTCAAAGCCTATCTCGGTCATACGCCACCTGAGAATGACAAAAGAAACGTTATAGTAACAAATAAAAAGGGCGCTGCCTGCGCCCTGTTTAGTTGTCGTGAATGGTTGTTGTGGTGAATTGGCCGATTACAGATCCGTGATAAAGCGGCTTTCTGCCGTTACCCTTTTTTGTTTGTCGCCTGATTCACGCTCCATCACAAAGGTGATGTCGGCAATGCGTTGCTCCATCTCGTACGTATCGACTGCCAGACTAATCGGCAGTGAGAAAACCTCACCCGCTTGTACATTAACGGTTTGTGGCCCGTGCCATGTCACCTCATCCAAGCCTTTAACCGACAGCTGATATACGTCGTCTGTCTGCGTTTTATTTAAGATTTTTAAGGTGTAGGTATTTTCAACCAGTCCTTGGTTGTTAATGCGATACAGTTGATTACGGTCGCGTATCACATCCAGCTCCATCGGCATGACCGACATCGCCAGATAAATAAACATTGCAGTCACAATAACCATGACCGCCCCATAACCCACCAGTTTTGGTCGCATGACCGCGGTTTTCTTTCCTTCGAGCTTGTGCTCGGTGGTGTAGCTGATTAGGCCGCGCGCGTACCCCATGCGATCCATGGTTTCATCACACGCATCGACACAGGCACCACAGTTGATGCATTCATACTGCAAACCATCACGAATATCGATACCTGTCGGACACACTTGCACACATAGGTTGCAGTCAATACAGTCGCCTAATCCTAATGCTTTGGGATCTTTCTTACGTGGGCGAGGCCCGCGTTTTTCGCCGCGTTTGGCATCATAGCCAACGATAAAGGTGTCTTTATCAAACATTGCGGACTGAAAGCGCGCGTAGGGGCACATGTGAATACACATGATCGATCGCATCCAGCCCGCATTCCCGTAAGTACAGGCAGCAAAGAAGATCACCCAAAAGCCGACCCAAAAGCTAGTATCGAACGTGACTAAATCGACCGCGAGCGATTGCACGGGGACAAAGTAACCGACAAACGTGGCGCCCGTGACCAGAGATATGAGCCACCAAGCCGCATGCTTCGCGGCTTTTCGCGCGGCCAATGCCGGCGTAAGTTTGAGCGAGTCTTGTTTTCGGCGTTTGTTGGCCGCCCCCTCCAGCTTTTCTTCAAACCAGATAAAGAGAAAGGTCCATACTGTTTGCGGGCACAAATAGCCACACCACACCCGGCCAAGAAAAGTGGTAATAAAAAAGAGGCCGAAGGCGGCGAGCATCAAAAGTGCAGCCAACAAGGTCAGGTCTTGTGGCCACAACGTGGTGCCGAAAAAATTAAACTTTTGATTGCCTATATCCAGCAAAATGGCTTGTCGGCCTTGATACGGGATCCAGGGCGTTAGCAGAAACAGCAGCATAAAGAACCAGCCCATGTAACGGCGCATTCGCTGGTAATAGCCTTTCACCGCGCGTACATAAATGCGATTACTCGGATTAAAGCGATCGTCGTTACCTTTATGGGTTTTGGGATTGTATTCTTTTGCAGTCACGTCTTTGACGTTAATTTTTTTATCGCTCATGACATTGGCTTTCCTTGGGATAGCGGGTCCATGGTGCATTGCCAGGCCCTAATTATCATTGTGCCTGTGATTGTAGCGCAGCAAACGCCGTGAATACGCTACCAGAGTCATAGTTTGCGATACAGCCACAAACTGAACGAATTCCAACTATAACAGACGATTAGCGAGGGTCTCTGACTCACTCTTTTGTTGGGGTAATGCCTCTCGCCCGTAAAATAGCGGCTTTAAAGTCGTCTTCATTGTCTTTTGCAAGGCCAGGAATAGGCGCGTTGCTATCTTCTAGCCGCATTTTGAGTTGATAGATCAAGGTGTCGTCCGATAGCGTTGTTAAGTCATCGCGATGACCGGCCTCTTGGGCAATCAGATTGAGCATGGTCATGAGCGAGTGATTGGGCGTTTGTTGCCAAGATTGGTTCAGTAGATCGAGCAACTCGTTGATACGATGGCAGTGCATGGCGGGATCCTTAATGTGGCACGTAAAAAATACCATTTTGCCCGACGGCGAGCGGTGAATACTTAGCCAAGATCAAATTCCTCTCAGGCGAGAGTTAATTTATCGGCATCACACGATTACGCCCGAGGTTTTTGGCCTTATAGAGTTGTTGATCAGCACGATAAATGAGGTCGGCGCCAGATTCGCGAGCATGCTCGTCGTACTCTGCGACGCCCATAGACACGGTAATATGATCCAATGTTTGGCCACGACGCCGGTCTTTTATCACCATTCTATCGATAGCGGCACGTAGCGTTTCAGCGGTCCGTTTTGCGCTGTTTAGGCGTCTTTTAGGTAACAGTAGCGCAAACTCTTCGCCGCCGTAGCGGAACGCTTGTACGCCTTCTCGGCAGTAGTCGAGTAATCGCTTGGCGACCTGCTTCAAAGCGATATCGCCGAGCACGTGACCGTATGTATCGTTAAGTTGTTTAAAGTGATCGAGGTCGACGAGGACTAAAGCAAACGGCCAGGTTTGTGCGTTTTCGGTGTACGCATTGAGCTCGCGCTCAAAGGCGGCCCGATTGAGCAGGCCGGTTAAGCCATCATGGGTGGCTTGCTCGGTCATCTCTGCGAGGTTTTGTTTTAGTTGGGCAATTTCTTGCTGGGCATCACTCAGTTGGTGTTTAAAGTAGCGGGTCGATTGAGTCAGAGCTTGCGAGTCTTTCACTACATTACGGACAACGGCGATGGTTTCATCAATGGACAACCCTTCGTTTTCAACGCGAGACAGCTGTTCGAATGTTTTGTCGAGTACCGAGTGAAACGCGTCTGTGTCCTGAAGCGTGTCAGACATCGAATGACTCATCTCCGTCATCATTGACTCAAGGCTTTGCTTAAGGCTGCCAATGTTCTGGCTGTGTTTATCCGCCATATGCTTTTGATACAAGATGTCGCTTTGAAGAGGACTGCACGTGCCATGCTCATGGACGGTAGTATCGACGTCAGCAGTGAGCTTTGGATCGGTATTGGCGACGTAGGTGTACCATAGCGCGTAGTTGGTCGGTGTCGTGGGCACCTTATATTTCATCATCAAAGGGACCGCTTTTTTGAGAAATACGGTCGATTGTTGAAATTGATCGTCTGACATGGCGGTCCTTTCTGCTAAGCAACATAGATAGGCACTTTGTTCAGTGTATACTCAAAGTGACAGGAGTGGCAGCGTTGAGGTAAAAAGCGTGAGCCTGCAGACACGGATGTCTGCAGGCTTGTGTTGGCGCAAGAACGGGTGTTAAAGAAAGAACGGGCTGGGTTGGAATAGGCGTTCAACATCCGGAATGTATTTTTTATTCACCAAGAATAACACCACATGATCATCTTGCTGGATCACGGTTTTATCATGGGCAATCAATACTTCATCGCCTCGTACAACCGCACCTATGGTCGTGCCCGGTGGTAACTTTATCTCGCCAATTGCCCGGCCAACCACTTTGGACGTTGACGCATCACCGTGAGCAATTGCTTCAATTGCTTCAGCGGCGCCGCGTCGTAATGACGACACATTGACAATATCGGCGCGGCGTACATGGGTGAGCAACGCCGAAATCGTCGCTTGTTGGGGGGAGATGGCAATATCAATCACCCCACCTTGAACCAAGTCGACATAAGCACCGCGTTGAATCAGCACCATGACTTTTTTTGCCCCTAGGCGTTTAGCGAGCATTGCCGACATAATATTGGCTTCATCTTCGTTGGTGACCGCGATAAAGACATCAATCTGCTCAATGTGCTCTTCGCTGAGTAATTCCTGGTCAGACGCATCGCCACAAAAAACGGTGGTTTCTTCTAATAGCTCAGCCAGGTGTTCAGCACGAGCTGGATTGCGCTCAATTAACTTCACGCTGTACTGGCGCTCAAGTGCCATGGCTAGGCCAGCACCAATATTCCCCCCACCCACAATCATGATGCGTTTGTAAGGCTTTTCGAGGCGCTGCAGTTCACTCATCACTGAGCGGATATGGTTGCTGGCGGCGACGAAAAAGACTTCATCATCGGCTTCGATAATGGTCGTGCCTTGGGGGCGAATCGGGCGGTCACGCCGAAAGATAGCGGCAACACGGGTATCGACATGCGGCATGTGCTCGCGCAGTGCTGAGAGCGCTTTGCCGACCAAAGGCCCGCCGTAATAGGCCTTAACGGCCACCAGGCCCACTTTTTTGTCGGCAAAGCTGACCACTTGTAACGCGCCTGGGTATTCAATTAAGCGACGAATATAATGCGTCACCAGCTCCTCTGGGGCGATAAGGTGGTCAACCGGACAGGCGTCACTGTTAAACAGTTGCTCTTTTACCGCGAGATATTCAGGACTTCGGATCCGAGCAACACGATTGGGTGTGTTAAAGCGGGTAAAAGCGACCTGACAAGCGATCATGTTTGTTTCATCGGAGTTGGTTACGGCAACCAGCATATCCGCATCTTGCGCGCCAGCCTCTTGCAAGGTCGACGGATGGCTGGCAAACCCGTGTACAACACGTAAGTCGTATTTATCTTGCAGTTCGCGAAGCCGTTCTGGGGCGCGGTCAACAATGGTGATGTCATTGTTTTCTCCGACCAGATTTTCTGCCAAGGTACCGCCGACTTGGCCTGCACCCAAGATAATGATTTTCATGTTGTTGTTACTCCCTGCCTCGTTACTTGCCGGTTGGCTTTTTTAGGCATGCGTAATAGAAGCCGTCCATGTCGTGTTCTCCGGGGAGAATTTGTCGTCCTGGCTGGTCGTGGGTGCCGGTGCGCAATATTGCTGTTGGCTCGCGAGTTAAAAAGGCGCGAATTTGTGTCGCGTTTTCATCCGGTAATACCGAGCAGGTCGCGTAGACCAGCGTACCGCCTGGCGCCAATTGCTGCCACATTGCGTCTAAAATCTCCGCTTGTAACGTGACCAAGGCTTGAATATCGCTATCGCGTCTTAGCCATTTAATGTCCGGATGGCGACGGATCACACCTGTGGCCGAGCAGGGCGCATCCAGCAAAATGCGATCAAATGCTGGGCCCGTGTGCCAAGCGCTCGGCAAGCGAGCATCGGCGTGTTTCACCTCAGCATTAAGCCCTAAGCGCGATAGGTTCTCTTTGATCCGCGACAAGCGATTTTCATCGGCATCAATGGCAGTGACGATCGCATCAGGCTGATGTTCAAGAATATGACAGGTTTTGCCACCGGGGGCGGCACAGCAGTCGAGAATGTGCTCTGCTGAATCGGGCTGGAGGTAGTCGACAGCGAGTTGTGCGGCGGCATCTTGTACCGATACCCAACCTTGGGTAAAGCCTGGCAAACGTGTTACGTCGCACGGTGCGTCGAGCTTGATTGCGTCCAAAGCTTGGGTGTGCGGAGAACCAGCGATACCAGCTGCTTGCAGTTCAGCAAGGTAGCTTGCCTGAGTATGATGCTGGCGGTTTACGCGCAACCACATGGGGGCTTTTTGATGGTTCGCCGCGATAATCTCTTGCCACTGGTTAGGGTAGGCCTGTTGAAGACGCGTTAATAACCAGCTGGGATGGCAGTGTTGCCCGGCGGACTCGGCTTGACTGGCATCATCGAGCGAGGCTTGATCGCGTTGATAGTTACGCAATATCGCATTGATAAGGCCACGTAACTGCGGACGCTTGAGTGTTTTGGTCGCGTTGACCGTTTCCGCCACCGCGGCATGGGCCGGAATACGCATATAGCCGAGTTGATAGAGGCCAACGAGTAACAGGTGATGAAACACACGTTGCTTACCTTTTAATGGTTTGTCCATCAAAGCTTGCACGATATGCTCTAAACGCGGCAACCAACGTAAGGTGCCGTAGCAGATCTCTTGCAGTAACGCCGCATCCCGTGGTGCGATGTGCTGCTGCGCAAGTGGCAGTTGCTGCGAGAGGGATTGGCCTTGATCGACCACTTGATATAGAACGCGGGCAGCCGCGGCTCTTACATTCATATGTTTACCCATTAAAAGGCCAAAATGGCATCAGACGATAGCGTCGCCTGTTACATTAAAAAAGGCCAGCGTACTGGCCTTAAACGATGTTGCTACATAAACGCACCCTTTATACTAATTGGGTGCCGGTTTCAAACCACTCGCGACGCGCATTGAGCAGCTCGTGAGCCTGCATGGCTTTCTTGCCCGGTGGCTGCAGGTGTGTCAGCTGAAGAACACCTTTGCCGGTCGCAATTTGAATACCGTGTTTATCAGTGTTAATGACGGTCCCCGGCGCAGCATCAACATCAATATCGAGTGCGTTCGCGCCCCACACTTTGATATTTTGCTCGCCTAAGGTGAAAAAACTCACCGGGCGAGGATTGAATGCGCGTACACAGCGTTCGATAAACGCCGCGTCTTGATGCCAATCGATATGAGCTTCTTGCTTGGTTAGCTTTTCGGCGTAATTGGCTTTGGCGTCATTTTGCGGTTCAGCCAATATAATGCCGTTGGCCATATCATTGAGGCAGTCAATCAGTGCCTGTGGACCCAGCTCAGCCAAGCGCTCATACAGACTGCCACTGGTTTCTTTGTCATCAATCGGTAAGGTGGCGATTTTTAACATGTCACCGGTATCGAGCCCTTCATCCATCTGCATGATGGTGACGCCGGTTTCGTTGTCGCCTGCCCAGACCGCTCGCTCAATCGGTGCGGCACCCCGCCAACGTGGCAAAATTGAGCCATGCACATTAACGCAGCCCAACCTTGGGATCGTTAACACGGCTTTCGGCAAAATAAGTCCATAGGCGACCACCACCAGAACGTCGGCATCGAGCGCGGCTAACTCGGCCTGTGCCGTTTCGTCACGCAACGTGCGAGGCTGGTATACCGGGAGTGCATGTTCAATCGCCAGTTGTTTAACTGGGCTCGCCGTGAGCTTTTTGCCCCGTCCTGCTGGTTTATCTTCGCGGCTATAGACCGCAATGACCTCATGCTCACTGTCGAGCAAGGCTTGTAAATGGCGCGCGGCAAAGTCCGGCGTGCCCGCAAATACTATACGCAGCGGTTTGCTCAAAGTGACCTCAGCTTACTTTTTGGTTAGCGCGTTTGAGTTTTTCCATTTTTTGTTTGATGCGTTGGCGCTTCAATGGTGATAGGTAATCAACGAATAGCTTGCCTTCTAAGTGGTCAAGCTCGTGTTGAATACAAATCGCCAGTAAGTCGTCTGCATCGAACTGAAATGGATTGCCGTCACGATCGAGTGCTTTGACCGTCACTTCGGCTGCTCGAGGCACTAAGGCACGTGAGCTCGGCACAGAGAGGCACCCTTCTTCAATACCGTCTTCACCGCGCTTTTCGATAATTTCAGGGTTGATCAGCACCATAGGCTCGTCACGCGTTTCTGATACATCGATCACGACCATGCGTTGGTGAAAATCAACCTGAGTAGCGGCAAGACCGATACCGTCTTGGTCGTACATGGTTTCAATCATGTCATCGGCCATTTTCTGGATCTCAGGGGTAACGGTATCCACCGGTTTCGCAACGGTGCGAAGGCGCTCATCTGGAAATGTTAATACGTTCAGTAAAGCCATAACGTCTCGCAAAAATTGAACTGTGCCGAATGCGGCACGGGATAATTGGGTTAATTCTAGACATTTTGCCAGCCAATTGACAGCATCAGCGCGTTCTGTCTGACAAGGAAGACGACGATGACAAAGAAACTGTGTAGGCTTGCTATGGCAGTCCTATTGACAGCGCTACTCCCGTTCAGTGTGGCGGCACAAAAGAGTGAAACACGTTATACCGTTGAGCGTGGCGATACGCTTTGGGATATTGCCGCCACCTTTTTTGCTGACCCTTGGCATTGGCCAAAGGTATGGTACGACAACCCAAGTATAAAGGATCCACACCTTATCTACCCGGGCGATACGTTGACGCTTAAGTGGCAACAAGGGAAACCGCATCTAACATACCAAGCCTCTCACACGATAGCCGCAGACGAACCGGCATCGCCTGTGCCCAGTGTTGCGCCCTTACTCTTACCCCACCTAGCACAAGATACCTTGATTGAGAAAGCACGATTAGTCGCGTTACCCAGGGTGTTGGGCTCGCCTGAGGGGCGTCGCCTTTTATCGGCGGCAGACACTGTGTATATCGATGCCGCATTACACGCGATCGATTGGCAGGTATATCGGGTCGCGCACACCTTTTCGCATCAACGCGCAGATCAAACGGCTGATAATCGCCCACAAATGGTTAGCTTGACGCACGTGGCCAATGGTTCAATCACCGACGTGGCGTCGAACTATAGCGTGATGACACTGACTCAGGTCAATCAAGAGATACGACCCAATGACGTCCTATTGCCGGCCCCCGACCGTGTTCAGGCGCCATTCTGGCCTTATCCAGCGAAAACCAAAGCGACCTTATTGGGTCACCTTTACGGCAGTGAATACGTGGCTCAAGGGCAGTTAGTCGTTCTGGATAAAGGGGCAAAGGCGCAGGTTTCGGCCGGGCAAGTATTTGAAGTCACTCAACCTGGAAAACAGGTCGTGAATCAGCCAGGTGAGTACCAGTATCAAGCACAAGCCGATAAAACCCCACGTGAGGTCACTGTATTACCGAACGTCAAAATCGGTGAGCTGATGGTTATCCGCTCCTATCCATGGATGAGTTTGGCTGTCGTACAGCAAGCCACTCAGCCGATTAAAGCGGGTATGCAGGCGATTCCGCCTTCAAGCGCTCGGATCAGTCATGAAAGATGAGACGTTATACGCGTGGTTAACCTTGGCTCAAGTGCCACGGCTACGGGCCAGGCAACGTCGAAAACTCTTATCGACATGGCCGGTCGAGGCTATCCATCAGCAATCTCAGCAGGCGTTGGCCGCGATTGGATTAAGTGAGGATCAATGCCAGGCGATATGCAGCCCAAATCAGGCGTTAATCAATGCGAGCTTGCGCTGGGCCGAGGCGCCCGATTGCCACTTATTGTGTTTTGATCATCCCGCTTATCCCTCGTTGTTAAAAGAAATCGCCAGCGCGCCTCTCATTCTCTATGTTCAAGGTGATCCCAGCGCCTTAGCCAAGCCCCAGCTCGCCATGGTTGGCAGTCGTCATGCCACCCAATCTGGATTGACGACGGCTTATCACTTTGCCAAACAGTTGGCCGACTACGGGTTGACCATTACCAGCGGTTTAGCCTTGGGCATTGATGGGCGGGCGCATAAAGGTGCCTTAGACGGCAATGGACAAACATTGGCGGTGCTCGGCAGCGGGCTAGGGCGTATTTATCCTGCACGTCACCGTGACTTAGCCAGCCAAATTATTACGCAAGGGGCGTTGGTGTCCGAGTTCTGGCCAGATGCGCCGCCACGGGCGGAACACTTTCCTCGTCGTAACCGTCTGATCAGTGGCTTATCAGCGGGCGTATTAGTGGTGGAGGCTGCACCGCAAAGTGGCTCATTGATTACCGCGCGCTACGCACTTGAGCAAAATCGAGGAGTGTTTGCGATCCCAGGCCCAATCGATCAGGTCCAAGCGCGTGGGTGCCATCAATTGATCAAGCAGGGCGCAACCTTGACGGACAGTGTGGATGATATTTTAAGTGAAGTAGACAGTTTGGTTCAGTTTGCAGTGAGCCAACAAAGCGAATTATTTAGTGATGCGCCCAAGTTAGATGCCGATCAAGGATTGCCATTTCCCACGCTGTTGGCTAACGTAGGGACTAACGCGACGTGTGTCGACGTACTAGCTGAGCGCTGCAACCAACCGGTTCACGAAATCATGATGCAGTTGTTAGACTTAGAACTCCAGGGGCTTGTAGCAGCAGTACCCGGTGGCTATGTCAGAACGAGGAGGGGCTAGCCATGATGGACATTCTTATGTACCTGTTTGAAACCTACATCCACAGTGATGTCGAGGTCATTATCGATCAGGACGAGTTAGCGGATGAATTGTCCCGTGCGGGTTTTCATCAAGATGATATTTATAAGGCCCTAAACTGGCTGGAAAAATTAGCTCAGTTACAAAACGCGGATAAACAGCCCTATCTAACAGGCAGTGCACAGAGCTCGATTCGTGTATTCACGGAGCAAGAAACCCGTTTTCTCGATCAAGAAAGCCGAGGTTTTTTATTGTTTTTAGAACAAGCTGGGGTGCTGTCACCAGAAACGCGTGAGATGGTGATCGATCGGGTGATGGAGTTAGAAACGCAAGAGTTTGGTTTGGATGATCTAAAATGGGTGATCCTAATGGTGCTGTTTAACGTGCCAGGTAATGAGCGCGCGTATACGCAAATGGAAGACATGCTGTACGACGCACAAGAGGGGTACGTGCATTAACGCTTATCAATAACAGTAAAGGTGTGAATGAATACAGATAACACCCCGAAGACCCAGGAGCGCTGCCCGGAATGTGGCAGCGCTCTTGCGTTTAAATCGGGCAAACGAGGCCCGTTTCTGGCCTGTACGGCCTATCCAGACTGCCACTATACTAAAGCGTTACACCATGGTGATGGCCATGTGGTGAAAGCGCTTGGCGTGACCTGTCCGGCGTGTCAGCAGGGAGAGTTGGTGCTGCGTCAAGGTCGATTCGGCATGTTTATTGGCTGCGATCAGTTCCCGCAATGCACGCATATCGAAAAACCAGATGAACCCGATCACACCACTCTAACCTGCCCAGCCTGCCACAAAGGTGAGCTGGTGGAGCGCACCTCGCGTTACGGAAAGCGCTTTTTTGCCTGTGATCAGTACCCTAAGTGCCATTTTGCCGTGAATGCACAACCGATAGCCGGTACCTGCGAGGCATGTGGTTTTGCACTCTTGGTCGAGCGTAAAAAAGGTGGGAAAACCGTGCATCAATGTGCCGATAAGCCCTGCAGCGCGATTCAAGATGAATCGGCTGCAGAGCCGGAGAGCGAGGATTAATCGGTTTGCGCGGCGAGAGCCAATGCAGCCGATTTTAAGCCGTGAAAAGCATCGCTGGGCAGGTAGCTGGCGAGGCTCGCTAACGTGGTGGCAAGCGCGGCGTTCGAGGTGGCCGTGACATTGATATGGCCCACTTTGCGCCCTGGGAGAGGCGTTTTGTTGTACCAATGCACATGGGCGTCGCGATAGGTCGCAAGCGGGACACTACCTTGACCCAAAATATTGATCATCGCAGTGGGCTGAACCAAACGGGTAGCGCCAAGCGGTAAGCCGCTGACCGCACGCAAGTGGTTTTCAAACTGACAACAGGCGCTACCTTGCTGGGTCCAGTGGCCCGAGTTATGGACTCGAGGTGCGATTTCGTTCACCAGCAAGCGACCGTCAACATCAAAAAATTCGACCGCGAGCACACCCACATAATTGAGTGTGTCGGCAATCTTTTTCACCATTTCAGCCGCTTGTAACTGCAAATCCTGTTCGTCAGGCCGTGCCACCGACAAAGTCAGTACGCCGTTGTGGTGATGGTTTTGGGTTAGGCTGTAGCTGGCAAATTCGCCATTGGCACCACGTACACCAATTAGTGACACTTCACGCTCAAAAGGGATCATGGCCTCAGCAATGATCGCTTGGCCATCGCGCTGCTCGGGCGCGGCAAGAAAGGCGTCCAATTCGGCCCATAATGCGCTGAGATCATCACCATCACGATAGCGCCATTGCCCTTTGCCGTCATAACCATCGAGCGTGCTTTTCAACACCAAGGGCGCGCCCAGAGCATAGATCGCCTTTTCTAAATCCGCCTGTGTATGTACCACTCGGTATGGCGCGTTAGCCACCCCAGCTTGCATCAATAAGGCTTTCTCTATTTGACGGTCGCCACCGGTTAAAATTGCCTGCGCACTGGGGCGTAACTTCCCGCTTTGCTCGCATTGATGCAAAATGTTGGCAGGAATATGTTCAAATTCAGCGGTGATAATATCCGCGCCGGCTATCGCGGTATCGAGCCCTTGACCGAGTGGCTGCTGGGTTAAAGGATGGATAATGTCGCCGCTGCGCACATCATAAGCACTGACGATAAGATTGAGCGGCGCGCCGGCTAATGCCATCATCCGGGCCAGTTGTCCCGCGCCTAACACCAGAATATTCATGGTCGTTACCCTTGTGGGTTAGGCTGAGCGAGAACGGCCTCGGTTTGCGTTTGGCGAAACGCATCCACTTTTGCCATCAAATCAGGGTCGGCCGTTGCGAGAATTTGTGCTGCAAGGAGGCCTGCATTCGCGGCGCCTGCGTCACCAATAGCGAGCGTGCCCACTGCCACGCCCTTTGGCATTTGAGCAATAGAAAGTAATGAGTCCATTCCCTTTAATGCTTTTGACTGGACCGGAACGCCGAGCACCGGCAGGCTGGTGTGTGCGGCGGTCATCCCAGGCAGATGGGCGGCGCCACCGGCGCCGGCAATAATCACTTTAATCCCGCGCTCGGCCGCTTGTTGGGCGTAGTCGGCAAGTAACTGTGGTGTGCGGTGGGCAGAGACAATACGGGTTTCGTAAGGGATGGCAAAGTGATCCAACATAGCCGCTGCATGTGTCATGGTAGGCCAATCGGATTGCGAGCCCATGATGATACCGACAGTCATAATACGTCCTTCTTGATGACAAGCGTGAATAAGATAAGCTGAGCGTGACGCGAATTATACCCAGATTTCATCGCAAGGAAAACGTTTGCGTCAGCGGTGGGGGATGAAATTCCGTCAAGATCCCAGTGCGTGGATCAGGTAAAGTAAGCACATAGTCTCAGTAACAAAGGATGTGAGCGTGGCACACGGTCAGTCGACAATTGATAAGCAAGCCGTGAAGGCTTTTTTCCTCCAGCTTCAAGATGATATTTGCCAACAGCTTGCGCAAGAAGATGGTCAAGCGCGTTTTATTGAAGATGCGTGGGAGCGTGAGAAAGGGGGCGGTGGCCGCAGTCGCGTCCTGCGTCAGGGCCAAGTATTTGAGCAAGCGGGAGTGAACTTCTCGCACGTATTTGGCGATCAAATGCCTGCCTCGGCGACCGCGCACCGTCCAGAGCTTGCCGGGCGCTGTTTTGAGGCCATGGGGGTGTCGTTAGTGATCCATCCTCATAACCCGTACGTGCCGACCTCGCACGCAAACGTGCGGTTTTTCATTGCCGAAAAAGAAGGTGCAGATCCTGTGTGGTGGTTTGGCGGCGGCTTTGACCTAACACCTTTCTATCCGTTCGAGGAAGACTGCCAGCACTGGCATCGGACCGCCAAAGCCTTGTGCGCGCCCTTTGGTGATAGCGTGTACGCTGATCACAAAGCATGGTGCGATCGCTATTTTTATCTGCCCCATCGCGATGAAACCCGTGGCGTCGGCGGGCTTTTCTTTGATGATTTGAACCAATGGCCATTCAAACAGTGCTTTGCCTACACCCAAGCGGTTGGAAAAGGCTTTATCGATGCCTACCTGCCGATAGTACAGCGCCGCAAAGCTACGCCCTATGGTGAGCGGGAACGCGATTTTCAGCTTTACCGTCGCGGACGCTATGTTGAGTTTAACTTGGTATATGACAGAGGCACGCTATTTGGCTTGCAAAGTGGTGGTCGCACCGAATCTATCCTGATGTCGATGCCGCCGATGGCACGCTGGGAATATAACTGGTCACCTGATGACGATGCGCCGGAAGCGAGACTCTATCGCGATTACCTTAAACCGAGGGAGTGGTAACGGATGACCGATCGTTATTGTGTGGTCGGCCATCCGATTGGCCACAGTAAGTCGCCGCAGATCCACGCCGCGTTTGCGACACAAACCCAACAAGACATCGACTATCAAGCCATTGAGGCGCCGCTTGAAGGCTTTGTGACCACCATGCAGGCGTTTTTTGCGCAAGGAGGGCGCGGCGCCAATGTGACCGTGCCTTTTAAACAGCAAGCGTATGATTGGGCTGATACACTGACAGAGCGTGCCCGCCGCGCCGGTGCCGTGAATACGCTGGTTAAGCAAAGCGATGGCTCCCTACTGGGTGATAATACGGATGGGGCAGGTTTGGTGACGGACTTACACCACCACCATGTGGCACTGCGCGATAAGCGCATTATAGTCGTGGGAGCGGGCGGTGCCGCACGGGGTGTGTTGCTTCCTTTACTGGAGCAAGAGCCAGCATTGTTGATGATAGTGAATCGCACCGAGCAAAAAGCCCAGCAATTAGCCGCTGCATTTGGCGAGGCCGGACCGATCATCAGTCATGCCGTGGATAAACCCATGGCGGCGCCCGTTGATGTGATCATTAATGCGACCTCGGCGAGCTTACATCAAAGCCATCCCCCTCTCCCGCAAGGAGCGATTGGTCCAAATACCGCTGTCTATGACATGGTGTATCAAGCTGGCTGTACAACCAGCAACCAATGGGCGCAACGCCAAGGAGCAGAGCGATGTTTAGACGGCTTGGGCATGCTGGTGGAACAAGCGGCGGAAAGCTTTGCTATATGGCGTGGCTGTCGGCCGCAAACCGAACGTGTGCGCGAGCAGTTAAGAGAGGCACTTAGTCGATGAATCAATCCCTTATTCTGGCTGCGGACGAAGCGCAGGTCGATACCGCAAAGGCGCGTGTTTGTTTCTACGGCCAACTTAATGGTGCGTTGTTAACATGTGCTGTCCGCTTTACCACCTTATCTGCGCTCGCCGGCTGTGCGGTAGACTCGAATAATGCGCAGGCGATTGTCGAACAGGTTTGGTTTGATATTGAAGAGCAAATGGAAGCGGCCATCGAATCAGAAGCGTTTGAACCCGATGGCAGCTTGGTGATCTAGTGCTCGCAGCGGTAGATGTCTTTAGTGTCGACATAGTTTTGCGCTGAGCGGGCAAAATAAGCACGCTCTTTGTCAGTGAGGGGGCGAACCTGTTTGACCGGTGAGCCAACATACAGGTAGCCGCTCTCTAAGCGTTTTCCGGGCGGGACTAAACTGCCAGCGCCAATTAGCACTTCATCTTCAATCACAGCGCCATCAAGAATAATCGTCCCCATTCCCACTAGGACTCGGTTGCCAATCCGGCAGCCGTGTAACATGACCTTGTGGCCGATTGTCACTTCTTCGCCAATGATCAGCGGGTAACCTTGTGGATTTTCGGCATTTTTATGGGTGACATGAAGGACTGAACCATCTTGCACATTGGTCCGTGCGCCAATCTGGATATGGTTCACGTCACCACGTGCCGCAACCAGCGGCCAAATACTCACATCATCCCCTAGCGTAATATCGCCAGCCAATACACTGGATTCATCAATATAGACGCGTTCGCCCAGCTGAGGCATCATGCCTTTATAAGCGCGCAACTGTTTTGCCATCACAAATCCCTCTTTATATCGCTATACAATGTCAGATAACGCTGACTTTGGTACCAGTTTTACACCCTAGCGAGCAAAAAAACAGCGAGTGACAGTTTTTTTCTAAAAAACCACTAAAAAGGGGTTGCCAATCTGATCAGCTTCCCTATAATGCGCCTCCATCGACACGGCACACAGGGCAAGCGCTCAGCGCCATGTTGACGTAAAAAATCAAATAAAAATAAACGCTTGACGTGAGTTTTTAAAAGATTAAGATAGCCGTCCACTTAACGCCAAGCGTTAGGGGAGTCAAAAAGAGGTTTTATTCCGGCCCTGAGGGTTGAAAATAAAAGATAAAATTTCTTCTTGACTTTAACGGTAAGGCGCGTAAGATACGCAGCCCTGACCAAGCGAAGCGCAGCTTCGCACAGTCAACGCTCTTTAACAATTTGACCTATGCAATCTGTGTGGGCACTCGTTGAGAATAGACAAAAAGATTTATTCGATGAACTGAGTGACCAATACGAAACAACGTTTACGTTGTTCGGCACAGTCAATTCGTTTGTCTCGCAAGAGAYGAACAAAACAGTATTTATCGAGCCGTTTGTCTTTTCTTAGGAAAAGCAAACACCAAAACTTTAATTGAAGAGTTTGATCATGGCTCAGATTGAACGCTGGCGGCAGGCCTAACACATGCAAGTCGAGCGGAAACGGCRGTATTGAAGCTTCGGTGGATTTACTGGACGTCGAGCGGCGGACGGGTGAGTAACGGCTGGGAACCTGCCCTGACGAGGGGGATAACCGTTGGAAACGACGGCTAATACCGCATAATGTCTTGATTCGTTAGAGTCAGGACCAAAGGTGGCCTC